>CAZPPZ010000008.1:0-31233 GCA_964588545.1 uncultured Myxococcales bacterium
CACTGCACGTCGAAGGGTCAGGAAGCGCTCCTTGGGAGAGTGAGGGTATTGGGTAAAGCGCAGACCCAAGACTGTACAGCCGGCCGCCGCCTTCTGCTTGGCCGCCGCGAGCTCTCCCTGCGATACGTGGAGTGCCCGCTTGCGCGCCTCGCCCAGAGGAAACGGCAACGAGGGCTGACAGAGCACCGGCGCCAGCAGACTAGGCTCCATCATCATCGCCAGTGCAAAGTTTCCGGTCAGACACATGCCGATCGCGCCAATCCCCGCCCCACCAATTTCCTCATGGGTGGCGCGGCACAGGGCGCGCAGCCAGTCGGTGATAGGACTCGAATGACTAGAGGCCAAGACATGAAACTCACGGGCAATGCAGGCACGACCAAGTGAGGTCAAGGTGTATCCAGGCGTTACCGGCCGGCCAGCCGTCCCCAGAAACTCAGGCATGACCACCGTAAAGCCCGCTTCGGCAAGCAGGTTGGCAAAACGGATGACGGTGGGATGGACCCCCGGGATTTCATGCATGACGATTATCGCCGGACCGCTACCGCGCCTGTAGACCGAGCGGGTAACGCCTTCGTAAGAAAACTCTGACTGCGAGTAGCCCTCTACCACGGTATGCCTCCCCTGCCCCGGTAGAGAGACCGCGGCAATCACACAGAGCTATAATATAGCTGGTCCCTTGGCCAACACCCACTCCCAGCGCCAAGCTTGTAGGACGCGCCCTCGCCGTCCTCAGTCGCCTACATAGCCGAGCGACTTCAAGCGCTCCATGGTATCGTCGTCGATCTCGATACGATTGCCACCGGCTACCGTCTGCTGGCGCCGCCGGTTGGTTCGCCATTGCGACTCCAGAAACTGCGACATCGCGTCTAACCCTTGGTACATCTCAGCGCGACTCTCTAGGCCCAAGTCGTGCTCCTCGTGGGGATCGGTCGCGAGATCGTAGAACTCCAAAGGACGGCGCTTAGGATGAGTGATACGGTTGAAGTGCTGTTCCCGTTGGTAACTCGGCGTCCGTCTCGCTACCTGAAGATCGAATCCGCGCTTGTCAAAGAACGCCGCATAGGTCGCCTCGCGCCGAGCCAGCGCCCCCCCCTCTCCTTGATCCAACAACGATACGCCCTCGAGCCCCCGTGGAGGCTCAATACCGGCGACATCGAGCATGGTCGGCAAAATGTCGACCAAGCTCGCCTGATAATCGACCACCGAGCCGGCCCTAGATCCGTCGGGCAGACGAATCAACAGCGGAACCCGCAGCACTTCGTCGTAGAGGGTGCGATGGTGGCCCTTATTGTGGTGCTCAAAAAACTCGTCGCCGTGATCGGATACGATGATGACCAGGGTGTTATCGCGAAGTCCCAGCTCATCGAGTTGACGCAAGACGGCACCGACGTGATCGTCGGTAAAGCGGATCTCGCCGTCGTAGAGAGCCAGTATGTGCTCTAGATCCCGAGACTCCATTCCCGCGTGCACGTCGTGGCGCTCGATAAAATCACGACCATCCATATCGCCAGAGTAGTGCGGGTCGAACATAGTGTCGTAGGGTGGCGGAGGGACGTAGTCGTAGTGGATGTCGAAATAGTGGAGGAAAACGAAAAATGGCCGGTCTCGGTTGGCCTCAATCCACGGCAGAGCCTGCTCGTTGACCTTGGGCGCAACGATCGCTGAACGAGCTTCGGCACGTTCCGCGTACTCGGCACTGATATCATGATAGACGTCCATGCCGCGCGCGTAACCATAGCGTGCTGCGGTGTACGGCGCCGAGACGAAACCAGCGGTGGCATAACCCGCAGCCTTGAACATCTCACCAGCCGTAGGAACATCAGCACTGAGGGTGTAGGTCTCGTGCACCACACCGTGAGAGAGCTGGTAACGGGAAGTAAACATCGTCAGATGCGTCGGCAGAGTCCACGATGACGTAGATACGGTGTTGGCAAAGCGCATACCCTCGTCCGCGAATCTATCGAGCGAGGGCGTGGTGTCGCGATCGTAGCCATAACATCCAACGTGATCAGCACGCAGACTGTCGAGAGAGATCAACACCACGTTGGCCGGCCGCGACGGGGAATCGTGCGACGACACCATCTTGCCGGCCACGACAGCTTCAGACCCGGCTGCGCCGCCGCCGGCCATCGCCAGCGCGACCACGGCAACGACCAAGACCGAACACGTCAGCGCGGCTCTAGGCCGCCGAGCAAACGCGGGCAACAGCATCCAGGCAATGAGGCTGGAGGCTACAAACACGGCCATAGACACCACCGCACCGTCGATGAGCAAGCTGCGGGAACGATATATGATGTGACTGAGTGTCGGGCTGTCGCCAAGAGACAGCGCTGTCGCCGCAACGACGGTGTGTACCGCAAGACCGAGGACTACCCACACAACGAGATAGGAGCGAGCGCTGCCGAGCCTAGACCAGTTGAGAGGCGTCACGATTACAGCCGTAGCCGCCGCGACCAGCACCGCCATAGCGATCCCCGCAGGCAGAAGCGTGGCCAGCACCGCTGTGTGCGCAGCCAGCGACGTCGCCAAGAAGCTATCGGGCAATGCCGGCATCCAACCAAGAACGTCTCCGCCCAACCAACGCAGCTTGGCAAGGAAGTCGTAGAGCTGAGTGGGGAAGAACCCATAAGGCGGCAGGATCTGGCCACGATAGACTAGCGTCAACGCGATCGTGGTCAGCACCACCTGCAGCGTCTCGACCAGAAGCAGCGTAGCAATCGCACGACGCAGCTGTTCACCCACACGTGTCATCGTCCGGCTCTAACCTTGGGAGACGGGGCGGCCAAAACGCAGGATCCGCGGATCACGCAGGGTCCACAACACCAGTGCCCCGAGAAAACTGAAACTGTAGGTAAGATCGCAGACCAGTCCGACACCGGCACAGGCCAGGCGTTCGAACCCGCTCAGCCACGAACCCGAGCTGCGCCAGTAGTACAGAGCACGTGCCCCAACTACCGCGGCGAGAAGATATCCAGCCCGCGCATCGACACAGCCCAAGGCCGCAAGTGCAACCACTGTCGGCCCAAGCGCAATCTGCACAAAGCGGTGGAGTATCCTACTGCGTCGGTTTTCCTGTTTGCCGGTCATGGTGTGGTGGCCAAGACCGTACTTGAGAAAGATATAGGCCTGGCCGTTAGCGTACTTGTACTGTTTCTTGATGACCTTGTAGAGGTTGTCCTCAGTCTGACCGAAATCGAGCGCGAACTTCAGACGCTTGTCCTGGATCAAGCGGTACCCTAGCTGACGCATTCGCGCCGAGATATCTTGATCCTCGGTCGAGTTATACAGCCCTTCGAACCAGTAGCCGATCTCTTCGAGCGCCTTTTTCCGGACCAGATCGCAGCGCGTCTCGATAAAAGAAACCTCGAAGACATCCTCCTCGCTGTCGACCACGTCGAGCAGATTGACCACGGTAAACATCCGCTGGATGGTCTCGAGACGCTCGAGATGGTCGAACACGCCTTGGCCTATAACCCCCGAGAGCCTAGGATCCGCGAAATGCTTTAGGCCCTCAGCGAGGTAATCGCGATCGGTCAAATAGCAGTCGCTAGCCATGAGCAGCAAGAACTCGCCCTTGGCGGCCGCCGTCCCGATATTGTATGCCCCCGCCGTTCCACGATTGGGATCGTTGAATATTGCGTGGATGCGATCGCCGAACGAGCGCAGGATGTCGGCTGTCGAATCCAGCGAGCAATCGTCGACAACGATACACTCTATGCGTGGATAGCTCTGTTCGAAGACCGACTCGATCGCCCGCGCGATAGTCTTCTCGCCGTTGTAGCAGGGAATAACCACCGAAAGCAGGGGTAATTCACGCGTTGTCTGCGACTCGTTGTCTACCACCGTCGTCCTCTTATTCGATTATAGTTAACCACGCCGAGCATCTCCACGTGTAAGCGCCGACCCGCGCGTCGCCGCTTGCCGCTCGTAGATCGTAATCTCAGGGTTGAGACTCTGAATGAGCGGCCGCGCAACCCACGGCTTCAGACTAAAGTGCGCCGCTTCACGGTAGCCCAGCGTGCCCGAGCGCAGTCCATCTAGCAACTCGAGGTTACTCTTGCGGCGGTAGTTCATCACCGTACCGTCGGCAGCCCGCTGGCTGGGAATCCACTGGTCCGACTCAGGCGCGGCCTGTTTCCAGTCGGTCTTGTAGGCCACGGTGATTCCAGCAATGCCGGCACTGGAGATCACTACGTAGTCGGGACGGCGCTGGTGAAAGGCTTCGATCGTCCGGTCGTCAAAGGCCACACGATCGACAACCAAGCGCGAAGAAATCCTCGGCAGATATGTAGGCCGCTGCCAAAGCTCGATAGACTGCCCATCTTCAACGTGAGCCTCGATCCACGCCTCAGCTGCATAACGCGCGTCGCCGGCAAGCATTCGATTTACGTCCCAGCCGTACGCCACCACGTAGAACACCACCGCAAAGGCCAAGGCCCTGCGCAGCCACAGCAGGCGCCCGGCAGTCAACAACCACGACACTCCTACGCCGGCAAACATAACGCCCACCAGGGTCAGTGGCAGCACGTAACGCATACTCAGGGAGAGCATCGCGCGTGCACCAAGGAGATAGAACGCGGCGACGGAAAGCAGGGCCATCGCCGTCCAGCCGCGGTTGCTGCGCCAACCTACGATCACTCCGAGCCCCGCGGCCACTGCGACCGGCCAACTCAAAGATACCAGCAATCGGTCCCCGGCCTGAGCCAACTGGCCAAGCTCAGCCGCGAGCCCCCGGCCGGCGCCAAGCTGGATCGGGAAATAGTAGGGAGCATACTTTAGCGCAACTTCGCGGGGGAGAGTCTGGGTGAGAAAACCGAGACGATTGAGAAAGCCACTGGGATTGAGCAACACGTTGTTGGCCAGTATCAAAGTAGCCGCGCTGGCAACCGCCGCAGCGCCGGCCCCTCGAGCGAGTTGCTGCCAGGGCCTTCGCACGAGCAGGTGCGCAGCCGCAAGGGCAAGAGCCAAGCCAAGAAAGAACCCAGCCCCGAGCTCCTTGGTCGACAGCGACATAGCCGCACCCACGCCCATAGCTATCCACCAGCGCCAGCGGCCGTCTCCTTCTAGCAGTTGCACCGCCGCAGCAAAGGCGACCAGCAACCAAAAGACATAGGGGATCTCGACGTTGCTGGTGTGGGCGTAGTAAACCACCGGGTAGCAAAACGCCGCGACTATAGCCGCAGCCACTGCTGCCACCCGCCCAAAGCCACGCCGGACACAACAGTAGACCAAGACAACGCAGCCAGCGCCCATCAGCGCGCTTACACCACGACCCAGCAGCGCCAGCACCGCCAGCGTCGCTTCGGGGTCGGCCATTCCGTATGGATAAGCACTGCTCGGATTGCTCAGCGCTCCGACAGCAAACTGCCAGCCGAGGTAAGGAGCGTAGACGGCCGCAAGAACGAAGACATGGCCGAGTGGATACTTGAACCAAAACCAACCGCTGTTCCACGGCTCGGCAACCAGAACCCGGTGCATAATCGACAGGGGCGCGCCGGGACGAATGGCATCGTTGGCCCAAGTATCGTTTCCATTGGGAAGCCCCCAGCCAATCGCATAGAGGTTGATGGCCAGGGCGCCAAGGAACAACAGCCACGGGACCCAAGCCGAGTGAGTAACCGCAACACCGCCACCAGCAGGTGACGCAGGAATGGGGCTTTCGAGCGTGTCCATCTCGGAAAAACTGCTGGAGCAGATCCGGTCAATTCGTCTCACGAACACCGTGCGCGGCTCTGCAAGCGGGTCAAGCTATCAAATATACAGCGGTTTTTACAAACCGGCAACGGCGCCCCGCGGCCCTAGGGCATAGCTCTGTCGGTATAGATGCCGACGCCCCGTTCGCGCAGACCGGCGAGCTGAGCCGATGAAGCGTCGGCTAGCCCATGAACATAAGTTACCGCGCCAGCCTCGCGCAACCCAAGCTCAAAGTCCGGGCTATACCGCCGTAGCCACCTCATCATCACAGCCCGGACACCGTTGCGAGCAACAAAGCTCAGCGCACGCTGATCACGGCTTAACCATCGCGCGCGGTACAGAGCGAGCATGTGCTCGACAAAAGGGTAGCTATCGCGCAAGACCCGCAGCTCCCGCTGCCGTGCGAAATGCGGGACCATGCGTACCACTATGCTCTTGTCGGCCTCTCCTGAAGCGCCGCCGCCCCAGTGCTCGCGTGCCACCGCAACCAAACGCGCAACCATGGCCAACCTTGCACGTGTTGAGCCCTTACAGTCGAGGATCAAATGGATGTCAGGATGCTCGGCAAGCAGAGCAACCAAGTCACGCTCAAACAACGCGGTGAGTTTGCCCCTGAACTTCGGTGAGACCTCGTCAACTCGCGCCCTCCCAAAACACTTGCGCAGTCCGTAGTAACTCTCGAAACGATTATGGGCAGCAAGCAGCGAACCATCGCCGAGCATTACCAGGTCGACTTCGAACAGCCTGAAGCCCTGACTATAGGCCTGCTCGAAGGCCTCGCGAGAATTTGTATAGGACCAGCCGTTGGCACGCCCTAGAGCATGCGCAACGTAGCCGTGGGGACGGTAAGCCTGGTCGAGCAGCTCACGGCTGAAGGGGCTGCGAGCAGCTGGGGCCGGTGGCCGTTGATCACGCCGATTCAGGACTACCAAAGAGACCAATCTTCCTTTCAAAACGCCTGAAGTCGTGGAATCGCTCGAGCTTGCGGAGGTCTCGCCAACTCAGGTCTATGATCCCCAGCTTCAGCAACACGGCAACCCAGGGGTTTGGTGCGTGGATATAAAACGGTATGAAATTAAAATCGAAAAGCTTGGGAATCGGCTCGCCCTGCGCGGTCTCGACCACCATCAAATTGCCGGCATGCAGGTCCACATCATAGAGACCAGCGGCATGAGACAAACGAACGATCTCGCGGACGTGCTCGAACAAAGACTCGGGTACGTGGCCGTCTCGCTTGGTGTAGTAGTGATAGTAGAGCTCGCCCTCGAGCTTCTCTTGAACTAAGGCCGAGACTCCTCCGGTGCACAGATACGCCAACGGCCGGGCAACATATCCACGCATCCCCGCGGCTTGGTAAAAGGCTTGGTTGCGAGCGTACTCAAACTCGACCAGTTCTTCGTCCATCAAGCGAGCGTGACGCTCGATCGCACCGGCCTTGTACAGCTTGACCACCACTTGCTGGCCTCGCCATTCGGCCAAGTAGACTATGCAGGTAACGCCCTCACCAATACGGCGAATCAGCCGCGCATCACCAATCGCGCTGAGCTCGAGCCCGCCCTCGCCAGTGGTTGGGTAGATCTGACGGCGACGGTGGCTAAATCGTTTTTTCACAGACCACGATCCATTTGTCCGAGAATACTCGTGTGACGGGAATGACGCGGCGTATACTGACCCCGGCGGCGCGGCATTCGCGCTGCAAATCTCCGCGGCTGACACGATCAAACGGCTTGTTGGTCAGCCCCAGCGATCGACGAAGCCGCCAAGCCACCCAGCGGTAGCTGTACTTGTGGCGGTAGTCGAGAATCAGCCATTGTCGAGACACCCGTGCCATCTCTCTGACCATACGCACTCTCGCGGCCGAATCGGCGTGAAAGAGAAAACGAATCGAGATTACGCAGTCCACCGAAGCATCGGCCAAGCCAAGACGCTCGGCATCAGTCTGCATGTAGCCGTGGATACCGGAGACCTCGCCCAAGCGCCTGCGCGCAACCCCCATCATCTCGCGTGAGATATCCGCGCCCGCCACTGCGTAACCGAGCGCGGCGAGATCGCCAGTAAAACGCCCCGTACCGCAGGGCATATCAAGCAGCGACTCAATGCCTGATGTAGAATCCAGTGCAGCAAGGATCGCTCGCCACTTCTTCTTGTTGCGCTTGGCCCGCGACGAGCTCCCCCAGCGGTGGAAGTCGTAGTCGTCGGCGACCTCGGTACTGCGGTAGAACTCGCGCTTGTAACCATAATCACCCGAGCGAAGCGGCCGACTGACATCCTGCTTACCGGGTTTGCGCTCTGCGCTCTCCACTTAGCGCGCCCCTCTCTCAGCTACCAGATGAGTCTACCAGGCCCATCATCCTTGCGATTATCAGCTTCATCACTTCGTTGGAGCCGGCGTATATCGGCATGGCGCGGACATCAACATAGTCGCGCGCAACAGCGTACTCGGCCATATAACCATAGCCGCCATGGAGCTGCACCGCATCGTAGGCAACGCGGTTGGCGAGGTCGCCGAGCCACCACTTGGCCATCGAAACCCGCTGGGTGATGTCTTCGCCGTCGATATATGAATCGATGACGGCATCGATAAACGTCCGGCCGATCTCTACTTCGGTCGCCCGCTCAACCAACTTAAAAGCGTTGTGCTGGAAGCTACCCACAGAGCGTCCGAACGCTCGACGCTCCTTTACGTAGGGCAAGGTCTTGTCGAGTATCTGCTCGGCCGCAGCCTGAGCGGCAATTGCTATCATCAGACGCTCGCGCTGCAGGTTGGCCATTAAATAGGCGAAGCCACGTCCCTCGCTACCCAACAGATGCGAGGCCGGCACGCGGCAGTCCTCGAAGAACAGCTCGGCGGTATCACCCACGTGCTGCCCCATCTTTTCGAGCTTGCGTGAGCGGACAAAACCCGGGCTATCGGCCTCGACTACCAACAGGCTGACGCCGCTATGCGGGGGGTCGGCCTTAGCATCGGTCTTGCAGGCAACGACGATCAAGTCGCACGCCATCCCGTTGGTGATGAAGGTCTTCTGCCCGTTGATGACGTAGTCGTCGCCATCACGAACGGCGGTAGTCCTAATCGCTGACAGGTCAGAGCCCGCGGCAGGTTCGGTCATGCCAATGGCACTGATCAGCTCGCCGCTACAACAGCCGCGCAGCCAACGCTCGCGTAGCCCCGGGCCCGCGAGTTGATCGAGATAGGGTACGACGATGTCCGCGTGAACCGACACCGCGGTCTGGATTCCCATGTACCCGCTGCGTCCCAGCTCTTCGCAAATCACCACGCAGTAGCCGAACTCGGCGCCACTGCCGCCAGCATCCTCGTCCAGCCACGGACACAGATAGCCTTGGCGTCCCATCGACAGCCAGAACTCACGGGGTATCCCCCCCGCACTCTCCCACCCGGCTACCTGAGGAGTCACCTCCGCGGCTACGAAGCCACGAAACGCAGCACGAAAACTCTCAACTTCGGGTGTCAAGTACGCTGGCTTTGGCATAGTCGTAACCACCAAGAACCTACGGGAGGGAAGCACGGCTTTCAATGGGTCGTGGAACATGAATAATTCTCAGCATGAACTTCAACGATGAGCCTGTTTATGTTGGCCGCGACTTCGGCGGTCGCGAGGTCGAAATAGATGAGGCGCTGGTAGCCCACTACTGCGCGGCCACCGAGGACAGCTACGGTGCCTACGATACGCTCGCGCCCGGGCTGATTCTCCACTCAGAGTGCTACCAGGACTTAAACTGGTACCTCAAGAATATCTTCGGCAACCTGCATGCCCGCCAGGAGTGGGAACTGTTTGCGCCCATCCCTATCGGCTCGCGCGTCACCACCCGTGGCTTTATCCGCGAGCGCTACCGCAAACGCGGACGAGACTATGTAGTCAAGGAAACCTGGCTCAGCGATCAATCGGGACGGCTGCTCAACCGCGGCATCACTCATCAGAGTTTCCTGGTTGCCACTGCCGACACCGCTGTAGCGAGCGGCGACGTGGTCTCTAAGAATCCGCCGAGTAAGCGCAAACGCAGTTTCGATATCGGCGGCCACGGTGGCCGCGAACTTGGGCCGCTGGTAAAGACCGTCCACCAACAGATGTGCCGGCTGTTCTCAGGGCCTGAAGACAACTACCACACCGATCGCCAGTCGGCGCGAGCCTTCGGCTTTCCCGACATCGTGGTGCAGGGGATGCTGCCAATCTGTTTCATCTCCGAGCTACTCACCCGAGAGTTCGGCCAGGGCTGGCTTGTCGGCGGCAAGATGGATGTACGCCTGGTCAACGTTTTATGGGCTGACGAAGAAGTGCGAGCCCGGGCAGAAGTAAGCGACGAGGTAGCCGAGGCCGACCGCACCAGAGTCCACCTAGACGTCTGGGTGGAAAAGGACGACGCAACCAAAGTGATAGTCGGTAGCGCCAGCGCGCTCCGCTAACGCCGCGCGGCTACTTGTCTCGAGGGGTCCGCATCAAGACGTCTTGAGCCACCGAAGCGACCAAACGCCCATCGCGGGTAAAGATCGAACCACGAGCCAAGCCTCTCGCTCCAGAGGCCGCCGGCGAATCCTGGACGTATAGCCACCACTGGTCAGGACGCATATCCCCGTGAAACCAAACCGCGTGGTCGAGACTCGCTGTCATCACGCCACCATCTACCCAGTGAACGCCGTGAGGACGCATAACCGTCTCGACCAAGGTGTAATCCGACATATACACCAGCATCGCGCGATGCACCCTGGGATCATCGGGGAGGTCGCCATCGGCGCGCATCCATACCTGGCCGCGTGCCGCACCGCCGACGTGGGGCACCCAGTCGTCGGCCTCATCCCAGCGGATGTCGGCGATACGCTCGCGCGATACCCATGAGGGCGTCTCGGCACCGTAGATGCGGTGCATACGCTCAGAGAACGTCGGTAGGGTCTCGGGATCGGGCACAGTGGGCATCTCGAGGTGATGCTCAAAGCCGGGCTCGGCCTTCTGGAACGAAGCCGACATATTAAAAATAGCTTTGCCGTGTTGTATCGCAACAACGCGACGGGTGGTAAACGAACGGCCGTCACGAATACGGTCGACAAAGTAAACTATCGGAGCATCCACGTCACCGGACCGCAAAAAGTAGCCGTGCAACGAGTGGACCTCTCGATCCTCGGCAACCGTACGTTCGGCGGCAACGAAGGCTTGGGCCGCAACCTGCCCGCCGAACACGCGGTCACGATCCTCGGCCGGGCTGCTGCCGCGGAAGATATTGACCTCGAGTTCCTCAAGATCAAGCAGGCGGACTATTTCGTCTAGCGGCCGCGCCACAGGCAGCCACTCTACCAGGCCGCCGAGAACCCATGGTCGGGTACGTCTAGCGCACTGCGGTCGCCCGACATGATCGCCTCGCACAGCGCCTTGGCCTGAGGCAGGATGAAGTTAACGTAGAACTTCGCAGTCATCACCCGGCCAGCATAGAAATCGAACTCTTCTTGGCTCTGATCGTCATCTTGAGTTCGCTTGCGCTCCGCAATGATCGCTCCCTCGAGCAGTAGATGAGCAACGGTCACGTGCGCCATGGCCTCGAGGAAAGGTGACGCACACAGCGTCAACTGATCGAGCTTGCCCGTCATCATGTAACGAACGATGCCGGTACCGGCTTTTTGCAGCTTCAGCGCAGCTTCGCTCAGAGCCTTCACCTCTTCGCCAACGGCATCGTCCTCGGAATACTCGCCGACAAACTTGGTCAAGCCAGCAACGAAATCTTCGAGATCCTTGCCATCGCGACCGCGCAGCTTACGAACCACCAGGTCGAGAGCCTGGATATGGTTGGTACCTTCGTAAATCGAGAAGATCTTGGCGTCACGCAGGTACTGTTCAACCGGGTTGTCTTTGACATAGCCGGCGCCGCCGTAAACCTGAATGGCCAACTCGCAAACACGGAAGCCCTGATCCGAACAGTGGGCCTTGAAAAGTGGAGTGAGAAGATCGACCTGGCCGCGGTGGTAGACCGAAGCGTCGGGGTCGGTCTCGGCTAGAGCTGCGGCCTTGTCCTGATGCAGGGCCAAGCACACCGCCAGGGAGCGCATGCCATCGACCTTGGCCTTCATCTCCATGAGCATGCGCCTAACATCTGAATGTTCGATGATCGCTACGCGAGGAGCGTTGGGGTCTTTGAAGGCCTTGACCGAGGTCCCCTGTTTACGCTCTCGGGCGTAGGCCAGCGCGTTGAGATATGCGGTACTGGCCACCGCCAATCCTTGCACGCCGACTCCTATGCGAGCGCCGTTCATCATCTGGAACATCTGCTTCATGCCAACGTTCTCGACGCCGCCGATGAGAAAACCTTCGCAGTTGTCGTTGTCACCGAAATTGAGGACCGCGGTAGTCGAGGCGTTGATGCCAAGCTTGTGCTCAATAGAGGCGGTCGTTACATCGTTGCTATCACCGACACTGCCATCCTCGTTAACCCTGTACTTGGGCACGGCAAACAGCGAGATCCCCTTGGTACCACTCGGCCCGCCCTCGACACGCGCGAGCACCAGGTGAACGATGTTTTGCGCAAGGTCGTGATCTCCGGCCGAGATCCAACACTTGGTTCCGACGATCTCGTAGCGGTTTCCCTCTATCTTGACCGCCTTAGTGGTCAGCGCGCCTACATCCGACCCAGCCTGGGGCTCCGACAGACACATGGTTCCGGCGAAACGGCCGTCGGTCATCGGCTCAACAAACAGTTTCTTCTCGAGCTCTGTACCGAAGGCCTCGATCACCTCCATGGCCCCGGCGGTGAGCGTGGGATACATGAAAAATGCCGTGTTGGCCCCGCTAAGCAGCTCGCCTAAAATCACATCGATCGAACCCGGCCCTTGAAACCCGCCCATCTCCAGCGGCAAGCTAAAACTTGGTAGACCTAGTTCATAGAGTTTCTTCCAACTCTGCTGGAAGCCCTCGGGGGTGCGCACCTGACCGTCCTCGAGAACACAGCCCACTCGATCTGCGGCCCCACAGATGGGTCCGGTCTCCTCGTTACAAAAGCGCTCGACCTGCTCGATCACGGCCTCACACTCCTCGCGGCTAATATGCGAGAAATGCTCGGAAAACTCCGAATCGAAGAGATCTTGAACGCAAAAGTGCTCCCACAGGGTAAACTCGATCGAACGCCGGTCACACTTGAAAAAGTTGATAGCCGCTTCAGACATGGTGCTACTCCATCTGCGGGGTGGGCGGGCGGCGCTCGGTGGACAGAGCACGCCTCAGCCAAACTTGCGGTTTATCAATACCGAACCCGCGAAGGGCGAGATGGTTGTCGAGTTCGGCGAACTTATCAAGCGTCGTTACACGCTGCGGCACCCCCAGGAAGGGCAAAGCTGTCCCAGCTTACCACCGCAGCCGCTTCCGGCCTGGCCACCGGCCCGAACTTTCCCTGGGGATATCCGACCGGAATTATCGCGGCCAACCTAACCCCCGAAGGGAGGCCGAGGATTTCCTCAAACTGGCCCGGGACAAACAGATGGGGAGTCGTCAACACCGCACCAAGCCCCAGAGCGCGGGCGGCAAGCAGCAGATTCTGCACCACCGGGTAGGCCGTCGCCCCATCGGCAGCCGCTGAAGACAGCGTCGAGTTTCTGAGCAAACGAATCGCCCCCGACGCGCCCAGATGGCGAAACGCCGCCAATAGGGTTGCCGGCGACTGCAGGGCCTTGGCGATTACCTCGTCCTTCTTTATCGCCACAACAACTATTGCCGGGGCATCAACCAGATGCTCGACCATGTAAGCACCCGCCTTGCTCATCCGTTGACGCCGCGCGAGATCCTCGCCCGGCCGCGCGGGAGTATCGCCGAGAGCATCGGTATAGAAGCCCCAGACTCTTTTCCAAACCGCCGCCATACGCTCTTTTACCGCGCGTTGGCGAACGATGATGAAATGCCAGTTCTGCGAATTACTGCCGCTGGGGCCTTGCAGCGCCGCATCTACGAGTTGCATCAGCGTCTCCTCGGGAACCGGGTCGGGCTTTAGACGCCGCATCGCACGGCAGCTGTACATTATCTCGAAAAGGCCTTGATCACCTTCGGGTTTGGCCATGCTAATTGGTTCTCCTACTTCGAGGTCGGCCGCGCTTGGGGTCAGCCGCGCTCGAGTACTTCGCGTGTAAGATCGCGGGTAATGTTTTTTTGGTGGCTCTCGAGAGTTCCACCACCAATCTCGTTAAGTTTGGCGTCGCGAAGAAACCGCTCCACCTTGTACTCGCAGGCATAACCGTAACCACCCAACACCTGCATGGCGTTATCGGCTATCCTCTTGGCCACCGGCGCCGCGAACAGCTTGGCGGCATCGGTTCCCAGACGATTGCGCTGCCCCGGACCTACTCTGGCCGCCTCACGGTAGATCAAGCAACGCGCCGCTTCGGCTTCAGCGTAGGACTCAGCAATGTACTTTTGAATCTGCCCAAACTCGGCAATCGGCCTGCCGAAAGCACTGCGATGGCAGGCGTAATCAACCATCACATGTACGCAACGGTCGGCAATCCCCAGACTGATAGCCGCAAGGCACAGCCTCTCGATCTCGAGATTGCGCATCATGCAGGTCAGCCCCCCGCCCTCTTCACCGAGCCGATTGGCCACCGGGACTTCGCAGTTGTCCAAGAAAATCTCGCACATAGTCGAAGCGCGCATACCCATTTTCTTGATCGGCTCGCCAGCGGCGAACCCCGGAGAACTGCTCTCGACCACGAAGGCGGTAATCCGCTCGTCGACCTTGGCGTAGGTCAGGACGAAATCGGCCTCGGCACCATTGGTGATGAAGATCTTGCGGCCGTTGAGCAAATAGCGGTCTCCGTCTCGAGTCGCCGTGGCCGCCATCCCCAACACGTCGGTGCCCGCCCCAGGTTCGGTCATCGCCATCGCACCGATGGCCTCGCCCGACAAAACCGCAGAAAGCCAGCGGTCGCGCTGTTCGGCGCTAGCAGCATGGGCAAAATTGTTTACGAACAGCACGTAGTGAGCCAGGTACGCCAGCGCGAAGCCCGGGTCGCTCTTGGCGAGTTCGTGATGGACGATCACCGCCGCCACGGCATCAAGACCGGCGCCTCCATCGACCTCGGGCACGGTGAGCCCGAGTAGGCCAAGATCGCCGCAGCGCTTGAGCAGAGCGATATTGAGTGTCCCCTCAGCATCATGCTGCTCGGCTTGGGGCTCGACCTCGGCTTCGACGAAGCGGAGAACGGTCTCGCGCAGCATCGCGTGCTCACCGGTCGGATCAAATAGCGATAGCGCAGAACTCATCGGGGCTATATTGGGGGGCATGCACCAACGAACGCAAGCCGACGACACGCACAGTAGTTACAAGGCTACAGAAGCTATCAGCCGGTCTTCGAGCGGGTCGCGATCGGCGCTACCGTCTGGGTCGCCTGCCCGCAGCCGGTGGGAGGGTCGTAGGTGACTCGACTTCCCGGCGGCACCGATTGAGTCAGCCACACGTTTCCGCCGACCACCGAACCCGCTCCAACCACGGTAGCGCCCCCAAGAATTTTCGCACCGGCATAGATCGTCACATCGTCCTCGATGGTGGGATGGCGTTTCCCCTCGCGGATGACGCTACCGGCCTGATCGCGCGGGATAGACAAGGCTCCGAGCGTAACCCCTTGGTAGATCTTCACATTGTCGCCGATCACAGTGGTCTCGCCAACGACAACGCCGGTACCATGATCGATGAAGAAGCGCTCACCGATACTCGCCCCAGGGTGTATGTCGATACCCGATTCACTGTGGGCAAGCTCAGCCATGATGCGCGGAATCAAAGGTACATCGAGCTGGTAAAAAATGTGCGCGACTCGGTACACGGTAATCGCTTCGATCGCCGGGTAAGCAAAAATTATCTCTTCGACGCTGCTGGCCGCAGGATCACCCTCGTAGGCCGCTTCGACGTCGAGGGCTATTTCAGCGCGAATCTTGGCAAAACGGCTGAAGGCTTCGAGTACTACTCGCTCGCTCCAACGCAGATCCTCAGCAGCCGGCTCACCTCCGCCCAGGCGGCGATAAACCACCGCGCGAGAAATCTGTTCCACCAGAATTTCGTAGGCATCGTGGACGTGACGGCCTATATGCTGGCGCAGATTGACCGAACTCAGACGCCGCGTCGAATAGAACCCCATATAGATCACGTGCTTGAGGTGCCCCAAGGCATCGGCCACCTTGCGCTGGCTGGGCAAGGCCGCAGACTCGAGGTTGTCGATGCTGCGCCCGGCGCCATAACTATCGGCGAGTCCGTCGATTATGACCTCAAGCCGCTCGTGAGCCTGCTCGTCGGGCCTTTCTTTTTTTTTCGCTTCACTCATCACGCTCGCCCACTTAGCCGCACGCTCCCCGGCCTCCTTCGCCAGTATACGCGAGGTAGGGCTGCTGTGTCATGCCGCCGCTAAAACCGTCAACCCTGTCTCGCGAGCTCGTCCAAAGCAGTCCCGGTCAAACGATAGCCGGTCCAGCCCTCGAGAGGCTGCGCACCCAGGGCGCGATAGAACCCTAGCGCCGATTGGTTCCAGTCGAGCACCGACCACTCTAGCCGGCCACAGCCGAGCCGACTAGCCTCGGCCGCTACCCTCGCCAGAAGGGCCCGGCCCAGGCCACGACCGCGCAGCTCCGGCAACACGAACAAATCCTCCAGGTAGATGCCCGGTCGGGTAAGAAACGTACTGTAGCTGAAGAAGAACAAGGCGTATCCCGCGGGTTGGTCCCCGTATTCGGCAATTAGCGCGTGAGCATAGTGGGGCTCAGAAAACAGGTGCTCAACCAGCTGCTCCTGGCTACCGACGACTTGCTCCGAGAGCTTTTCGTACTCGGCTAGAGCTTGAATGAGAGAGAACAGCTGCGCGGCGTCAGCAGCCGTGGCGGAACGTACACAAAAGGTTTCGCGCATAACGCTACGTCGTATAGCGGGCTGGCGTCGGCCAATGAAGCCGGAGGCCGCGCTGTGGGTATCAGTCTCGCTCTACGGTATAGGCAATGCTGGTCTCGTTAACGTCATGGACGCGGATACGAAACCCGAGCAGATCTATCGTCGACTGGCCGGCGGTGTAGGCCAAACTCTTGGTGTAGAGCGTCACCTCGGGATTATCACGACGATATTCCTTGTAGAGGATGTGGAAGACCATGCCACGGTGATCAAAAGTCGCCCCGTTGTATATGAGATCGAAGTACTGGTTGGCCGATCCATGCGGCAGCACTGCCTCGCTGGTTTGGAAACGCACCACCGGCCCAGAATAGGTCGGTCCGCTGGTGGGGACATCATAGGGATCGACCGCCTCTCCCGGCTCCAGCGTTATTTGCAGCGGACCACGGGTAGCGAGGTAGGTCAGGGGAATACCACGTGGGGTAATCACGTCCTGGTCTGCCGAGGTACGACGCGCAGCGTAGCGATCGGGTTTTACGCGGCCGCGCCGGTCTACCGACAAAAACACCGCGCCTTCGTCGGTGGGAATCTCGAGCAGGTAGTATATTTCACCGCTCTCTTCGAAAGCACCGGGCACAGTAAGTACCGCCCCCTTGCCGGCTTTGAGCTGGCCAAGTACCCCTTTGCGGCAGGCGAAGCGCCCAAACGAATCGAAAAAGCCCGAATCGGTCGAGCTCGCGGGCTGGTTATCGCCCTCGCTTTCCGCCGCCTGCTCGGGTTTCTTGGGCGGCTTTGGCACCTCACAGAGCTGGCGGAAGTCACGCAAAACCACCGCCGAGGTCACCCGCTCGGCGGCTGTGTAGTTGCGTACGCCGACCACCGGCTCGCCGACGGCAGCGGTTCTGCGACCGCCTATAGTGTAATTCTTGGACATTACCGTGCGCGAGTCGGTCGGCACGGGCTCCAGGTAGACGATCTTGCCGCTAGCATCAGCTCTAACCTTCTGCTCCTTGATGCCCGCCGGTGCCGGTTTCCCGGTACTACACGAGGCAATAGCGGCAACTGCCGCGGCTATCACCAAAAGAGTCGAGTATTTCCCAATAGATTGAACGTGACTCATGTACTTTCCGCCGACACTCCGCAGTGATCCCAGACTCTCGAGGCCCATCTGCGGCCCCTCGTTCGGGTACAACGCTCAGTATACTGACTGGTTTTTCGCCGTGTAGAAATACTTCACTTTCACCCTTGCGAACAACTTGCCCCTGCTTGCCAAGATGCAAGGTATGAAGCCTCAAGATCATGCGCAAGTGCACTAACTGTTAGTCGCAAACCCGCGTCAATCGCTCTTATCAATGAAAATGCTGCTCTGGTTACGGATGAACGGAGACGAGAAGCCGGCGCCATAGCATGCGCCTGTGCTGTTGCGCAGCTGCAAAGCCAGGGTCGCAGAGGGGTCGAAGGCCAATCCGCTGCTAAGACCTAAGTTGGGCCCCTTTCCTTTTACCTTCAATCTAGCCTTGCCAGCCAGGCCCGGGCGTAGCTGCAGCAGCTTGAGGCCGTCGGGACTAAGCCCGGCGTCCTTGTATTTGAAGCCCTTGGCACCAAAGCCCCGCCAGGAAGCCCCAGCCGGCGCCCGGGCCTCGATGAGAATCGAACCGGTCGCGCCGAGCCCGCGATACAGGCATACCGTGTAGAGCGTACTTAGAGTCGGATCACCCAGAGTCGCCAGGGCCAGCTCTGGCCCCTTCCGCCACTTCCATGACAACGAATCCTTACCATTCTTACTCTTGAGGCGGAGCTGGGAAGCGCCGCTACTTAGTGGATTCACACAGCTGGGGTCGGGCTGGGCTGAGCCCACACAGACCCCGGAAGCGTCGCATAGGTCGATCAACGTACAAGTTAGGCCATCGCTGCAAACGCTCGACGAGGGTTCGAACAGACAGCTGGCACTACAGCAGTCCAAACCCACGGGCACACCAACGTCGCATTGTTCGGACGCGGTAACGATACCGTTGCCACATCCGGTGAAGCTACAGTTGTTATCGCAGCCGTCGCCGTTGACCGAGTTGCCGTCGTCGCAGTCTTCACCGTTATCGACGATACCATCACCACAGCCGGTCTCATCTACACCGGCGTCGACAGCCAAGCCGGCCAGACGCTTGGAACCGTCGAGATCTACCTCAGACGGCGCTGGTATATAGGCGAAGCCACCGCTATCGACTGCAGGTGACGTCTTGGCAATGTGAAAATCCCCGCCCGCGGCATCGACGAGTTGCGCAGACGCGAACACCGACCCGGTATCGTTACCGCTACCCGAACGCCACGAAGCAAAGTCGGAATAGCCGACACCATTGAGCGTAAACGACCCGGGCAAACCGTTGACGGTGTAGTACACGTTGTGATCAAAGACATTGCCGACGCTTCCGGCGAACGACGAGACCACCACATTGCCCCCCTGACCATCAGCAACGACGATATTGCCCTCGAAGAGGTTGTCCTCGGCGAACTGCACCCACACCTCCGCCTCACCATTAGCGCTTTGCGACAGGGTGTTGTTGGCGTAAAGCGTGTTGCCACGAAAAACGTTGCCGTTGGCCCGGCCAACCCCCGAAGCGAACCCGCCAAAGACGATGCCGGCCTTGTCGTTGTGAAACACGAGATTGTTGCGAACCGTAACATTGGTAGTCAGCAGACCCGCGTTCTCGGCACCGACCTCTATCCCCAGATCACACTCACTAACTGAGTTGTTCTCTATTACGATATCGCGACCACCGTCAACGTAGATACCACCGGCAAACCCACCGGCATAGTTCGAGCGCGCGCGAGCCACGGTGTTGCCGCGCACTACACCGTTGCGCGCCACCAAGTTCGGATCCGGCTGAATATCAACCTCGCCGCCAATGAAGTCGATACCGATGTTGTTGACGTCGCGCACCAAGTTGTTGGTCACGACAAAACCGTCGACGTTGCCGTTGATCGTCAAAGCTTCACTGCGTGACGGCTCGCAGTCAAAGATCTGATTGTTGTCGATAACCAAATTCTGTATCGGGCTGGGTTCGGTGCCATAGACGGTGATGCCCATCGCGTGCTTGCCGCGCATCTCATGGATGATGTTATCGCGAATCTCTATATCGGTGCCGGCCCCGAGCACACGGATGCCCGAGCCGTCGTTGACAGCGAGGTTATTGACCAGTTCTAACCCTACGACATGAACGTAACTCAACGAGTCGATGACGATCATGTTGGCACCGACCACCCCGGCGCCATCGAGTACCGGCGCGGTAAGCGCGCCGGGTGCGGCGCGTAGCACTATTGGTCCGTTAAGCGCATCGCCGCCGCTAGAGAACACCAGCTTCTCGCTGTAGCGTCCAGAAGCTACGTGAATCTCGTCGCCGGCAACGGCAGCATCGAGAGCGGCCTGAATGGTGGCAAAGCTGCCCGGGACCGCCAGGTTAGCGGCCCCAGCCGTCGCAGCAGTGCCCAGCAGCGTGACTGCTCCAGCCACAACCCACGCATAGCGACTCGTCGACAAATTATACACTGCCACCCCTGTTCTCTGCTCGCACCGGCCCACCGGGTCTCGCGACCAGGGCGACACTCACGGTTTTCTATTGTGAATCCATGCGCGAGCATTTGTCGAGCCCAATAATCTGTAGCCGTACGGTTGCTCAGCCGGCCGCTTGCGTCTAGCCTGCCCGGGCCGCGTGGTGCCCCTACCCGATTAGGGGCTTCCCGTCCCGCGACTGGGACGGACAATTGGCAGGCTGGTCGCAAAGGATTTGGAGGACTGTGCACGATGAAGGATTTTGCTGGAAAGGTTGCCGTCGTAACCGGCGGCGGTAGTGGCATAGGCCGCGCACTCGCCCACGCTTTTGCCGACCGGGGAATGAAAATCGCACTGGCTGATGTCGAGCGCTCGGCACTGGATACGGTGGCCGAAGAGCTACGCGGTGGCGGAACCGAAGTGCTGTCGTGTGTCGTCGATGTCGCCGATCGCCAGCAGCTTGGGGCCTTTGCCGACCAGGTCTACGCTACTTTGGGTGGCGCCCACGTGCTGTGCAACAATGCGGGGGTAGGAACCGGCGGGCCGATGAGCGAGATCACGCTCGAGGCCTGGGACTGGGTTCTCGACGTCAACCTCAAGGCCGTGGTCAGCGGAATTCACTTCTTTCTGCCAAGAATGATCGCAAGCGACGAGCCTTGCCACATCGTCAACACCGCTTCGATCGCCGGACTGATGTGCGGCCCCTACATGGGCCCCTACAACGCCAGTAAGTACGCGGTAGTAGCCATCAGCGAGACTCTCGCCATAGAACTCGCCGAAACCAAAGTCGGAGTATCAGTGCTATGTCCGGCCTGGGTAGACACGAAGATCGCCGAGAGCGAGCGCAATGCCCCTGCCGGCATCGCCGCCGCTGGAGCCACCGGGGCAGACCCGGAGCTGCGTCAGCAGATTGACGAGCTGCTGCGTACCGGCATGAAGCCCGAAGTTATCGCAGCGCGGGTTGTCGAAACCATCGAGGCTGAGCAGCTCTACATTCTCACCCACGCCGAATTCACCCCTATCCTAGAAGAGCGCTTTCGGACGATCATGGCAGCGGCACCGCCGGCGACCCCATGAGTTCAGCGATTACACCGCGGCGATAAGCAAAGATCTCAGCCAGAGAACGGGCCACGGCACGCCCCGCCAGGACGGATCCAAGCGGGTTGAAGCGGAGATCGTAGAGCAGGTGGTCACGAATTATGGTTCCACCTCGGTACTCTTCGAACTCATGAGTGTGAACCCACCGGTTATACGGTCCCGACACCTGGGCATCCACAAAGCTATGGGGCGGCTGCCACGCCGTCACCTTGCTTCGCCAGGTGATGCCGATGCCTGCGATCCGCGTGCGGTACTTGAAGCGACTCCCCTTGCCCACCGGCCCCACCGGTTTTACCCCGAGGAAGCGCAGCTGCATCTTCGGCGGCGTAAGCCTCTCGAGAACCCGAGGGTCAGAGCAAAATGAGCAGACCTCCTCGAGATTGCGCTCCACATACTGCTCGCTCTCGATGACCGAGCCTAGCCGAGTAGACAAGGCTGACAACGCAGCCCGAAGATCGGCGTAGGTCCAGACGAAGCCCAGACGCTCGGCAACCACTGGCGCAACGCGCTGACTGGCAAGCAGCAGCGCCGACATTTCGCCCAGCCCTACTCGTAGCATCGCAGCCGGCAGCGGCAGCAACGCCGGCCTCCTCAGCGACGAGGCCAAACCCCGAGTAAAGGCGGCATTGGTCACAGGAGTGGGAGCCACAGCGTTGATGGCACCGCTGGCATCGTTGTTGGCGATCACGAACAGTAGCAGGGAAACCAGGTCGTCGATGTGGATCCAACTCATCCACTGCCGACCATTACCCAAGCGTCCACCAAGACCCGCACGGAAGGCGGGCAGCATGCGCGCCAATGCACCGCCCTGGGCATCAAGCACGATACCGATACGCATCCTCACGGTACGCACACCCAGCTCTTCGGCCGGACGAGCCGCCGCCTCCCAGGCTCGACAGACATCGGCCAAAAACCCGCCACCAGCGATCTTGTCTTCGGAGAGAGTCTCGCCGCGGCGATTGCCGTAGAAGCCGGTGGCCGAAGCCGACACCAACACCCGTGGCCTCTCGGAGGCCGGCAAGCGTGCGATGGTATTGACGATCGCCCGAGTACCCTCTACTCGCGAGTCTAGCACCGCCTGCTTGCGCGCCTTGTTCCAGCGGCCCGCGGCGATGCCCTCGCCGGCGAGGTTGACCACCGCATCGACCCCGGCGAAGAGAATCGAGGCAACCGTGGTTTCGCTCGGACTCCAGGTCGCGACTTCACAGCGCAACGGGAGGCGCGCGCGGGCCCGCTGCTCATCACGTGTGAGTACACGTACCGAGTGGCCACGAGCAATGAGCCTTCTTACCAGAGCACGGCCCACCATGCCGCTACCGCCTGTCACCACCACGCGCACGCCAAACGTCCTCTAGTCGCTACTCGAGTCGGCCTTCCCGTCGGGATCGGTCAAGCGTGAGTACAGCTCGGGCCTGCGATCGCGAAACAGCCCTAGCCAATCGCGGTAACGGTGCACTTCTTCGAGGTCGAAATCGGCGAGCGCTACACCTTCGGCATCCGCGCCTAGTTCGGCGACCATCTCACCACATTGATCGACGACAAATGAACTGCCATAGAACAGCTGCTCACCTTCCGCGCCAATACGGTTAGCCGCAGCCACCGGCACCGCATTGGCCACAGCATGACCAGCCATCACCCGGCGCCATGATCTTCGCGTGTCGATGTCGGGGTGACCGGGCTCTGAGCCGATTGCCGAGGGGTAGAGGAGAAGGTCAGCACCATCGAGGACCATCGAGCGCGCCGCCTCGGGGAACCACTGATCCCAGCACAGCCCTATACCAATGCTGCCGTATCGCGTCGGCCAAACACGAAACCCAGAAGTACCCGGGCGAAAATAAAACTTCTCCTCGTAGCCCGGCCCGTCCGGGATATGACTCTTGCGGTATCGGCCAATCACGCTGCCGTCGGCATCTACCACCGCAACCGAGTTGTAGTAGGACTGTCCATCCTTTTCGAAGAAAGGCACGGGAATTACCATCTCTAGTTCGCGCGCGAGCTGGGCGAAACGAGTGATAGTAGGATGGCCATCAAGCGTTCCAGCCAGAGAAAAATTAGTCTCGTTCTCTTCTCGGCAAAAATACGGGTCTTCAAACAGCTCGGGCAAAACCACAATAGCAGCCTCTCGGGACGAGGCCTCGAGGATCAGCTCTTCGACACGAGCAACGTTGCTCTCACGGTCACCGCCAAGAGCCGCTTGCACGACAGCAATGGATATCCGCTGGCTACTCACTTCTCATTGCTCGGACCTGCCCGTCTACCAAGCGCGCTGGTTCCTGCTGAGTGATGCAATGGAATGTGCCGCCTTCCGCAAGCAACGCGCGTGCGGGAAGGCCAACTGTCGGGCGATCTCCGAAACACCCCCCGATGACCTCTACCGCCCGTTGATCATACGCTGAACCAAAAACTGGAACCACCACGCAAGCATTGGAAACGTAGAAGTTCATATAACTGGCCGGCAGCACCTCGCCACTGTCCTTGGCAACCAAACCGGGCGAAGGAACGCGGACCAGCTCGAGCCGTCGCCCCTCGGCGTCGCGACTCGAAGCAAGCCGCACAGCTATTTCTTCGAGCAACTCGCGATTGGGATCAGCAGAGTCGAGCGCCTGCATGCACAAGACCACCCCCGGCCGACAAAAGCGCGCGAGATTGTCCACGTGACCGTCGGTGTGGTCGCCGAGTAGCCCGCGTTCAAGCCATATCAGCTGACGCACACCCAAGGCTTCGCGCACGATTGCTTCGAGACGCTCCTCGTCCAGTCCCGGGTTACGCGGCCCACCCAGTAGGCAGCTTCGCGTGGTTATGCAGCTCCCCTCTCCGTCAAACTCGAAAGCTCCGCCCTCAGCGACGAGGTTCACACCAGTCTCAGTCCAGCCCGAGCGCAGGGCAACAGCGGCGGCCACCTCGGCATCGTCGGGGTAGAGGTACTTGCCTCCCCAACCATCAAAGCCAAAGCGCAGGGCCAAGCGCCGACCATCCTCCTCGAACACAAAGATCGGCCCGGTGTCGCGTAGCCACACATCACCAAACGTCAAGTGGTGAAATTCCATGGGGAGTCCCGCCAGGCGCCGGGCCGCGTAGTGTTGCCCCGCGTCATCAAGCACCAAGATCTCTAGCTTCTCAGCTCGCCCGTCACCGTCGGCGGCGATCGCCCGGCACAGCCCGACGAATTCGCTACGGGCCTGCTCCAACAACGACCCCCAAAGCTGGGGATGACTCGGCCACGCCAACCACGTGGCACGGTGTGGCTGCCACTCGGCGGGCTTGATCCGCGACACTACAACGCGCCTATTCTAGACCCATCAGCTTGGCGAAGCCGAAGCGGGGACCAGCGGTAAAGCCACCATCGACGACCAGCGCATGGCCGGTGACAAACGAAGCGTCATCCGAGGCTAGAAACAGCGCGGCTGCCGCGACCTCGTCGGGGCGGCCGACACGGCCAAGCTGGTGATGATCGCGAAAACGCTCGAAGTACTCCTCCATTCCCTCGTTGGCGAAGACCGCCGCGGTCATCGGCGTGTCGATAAACCCCGGGCACAAACAGTTGACGCGAATCCCCTTGCGGCCGTAGTCAATAGCCATGTTCTTGGTAAGCAGCACCACTGCACCCTTGGAGGCATTATAGGCACCACAACCCTCGGTGCCCTCCAGCCCCTCGACGCTCGCAAGATTGATGATGCTCCCCGCGCACTGCTCGAGCATGGGCAGTAAAGCATGCTTACAGACGAGAAACGTGCCCTTGAGATTGATATCGACGATGCGGTCCCACTCGCTGCTCTCGAGCATATGGACCGGGCCACCGCCGGCGACCCCGGCCGCGTTGATGACGACATCGAGACGTCCGTGCTGAGCTAGGACTTCAGCGATCGCAGCAGCCACGCTGCTTTCGTCGCGAACGTCCGCCCGGTGAAGCGACACCGAGGGAGCGTCGCGCGCTACTCCACCCCACAGCTCGGGGTCGGGCTCGCCCACGTCCAGCCCCGCGATCGCCGCTCCCTCGCTAGCAAAGCGCTGCGCGCAAGCCAGGCCTATCCCCGATGCCGCCCCGGTAATCAATGTCACCTTGCCGTTCAGTCGACCCATCGCTTCACCTCCTCGTCTAAGGGATAGAGACGTGGATGAGGTAGCCGGTACGGGGAAAGTGCAGCGCCAGCTCACCGAGATCCGGGTCTTGGCGTCGGATCACGATCTCTTGGGGGCTGGACGATACTACCTCTCCCTTGAACACGTCGGACGGCAGGTCATCGCCAGCGATGCCCACCTGCACACCCGCAGCAATGTCTCCGCAAACGCCATCGCTGGTGGCGACGGGCTGGGCTTCGCGCGCTACAGCAAGCGCATCCTCGGCGCTCATCGCATGGAGATCACCACTGCCCATAGCTTCGAGACGGCTCATCCATGCGCCGATGTTCTTGGACTCGCTCAGTATCGCAGCTGGCTCAGGTGCATTACGCGCGAACCACAGGCAGTGGAAAACCGCGGCATCGGCAATACTAAAACTATCGCCCATCACGAAGTCGTGCACCTGGAATGTCGCGTCGAAACGCTCGCAACTGGCCCGCAGCATCGAGAGGCAATGCGGAGCAGCCGCGGCGAGGTTCTCGATGCTCATGTCGGGCCGCATCTTGCGGCGATCGGCTATCAATTCGGCCGGCAGCAGCTCGGCTAGCGCTGCAAAGACCAGTGGCACGCAAGCCTGAAACAGCTGACGGTCGGCCCAGGCCGCCACCGCCTCAGCCGCCGCCGGGTTGGCCTGTGGGTAAAGCGTGTGCTCGGGGTGGAGCTCCTCGAGCTTGCGCGCAATCCGAGCAGTGTCACAGAAGACATCAGCTCCGATCTGTAAGACTGGAATGCGCCGGTAGCCACCGGTCAGTGGGGTCAGCTGCGGCTTGGGCATCCACATCGGCTGCTCGACAGAACGATAGGTGATGCCCTTGTAGGCAAAGATGCGCCGGATTTTCTCCGAAAAAGGAGAAATTGGGTATTCGTGAAAGATGATCTCGCTAGTGCTCATATCGAGTCCATCGCATACCTAGCCGATTAGTACAATTGTTAGCTCCGTGAAATTCCCAGAGCCTAAGCGCAGCCGGCTAGTCCTAGTGGCTAGCGTGGCAAGATACTGGGCACACACACTTCTTCTTCCCGCCGCGTATCGAACAGGCCTGTGTGCAACTCATTGGCGCTGTGTATACCCACCACAGGAGTGTGCCTGGCATCGAGCTTGAACTTCTTGGTGCCGTAGCAAAGGAGATACGCATCGGGGTTCTTGATGCCCGCGCCGTTCTTGTCCACGGGGACACAGAAGCGCTTGGGTTGTTTGAGGCGGTAGTCGCGCAGCTCAAGCGCATCGCTGATGCGGCCGACGGCACGCGAGGGGAAATAACGCGGCAGCCTCCGCTCTACGCTCACCCGATAGCACTTGTAGCGGTCGACGGCATGAGCTGCATCATCGGGCACCGCCACGGGAGCGCTCGGATCCATCGCCGTAGGCACTAGGAGACGGTCAGGCTTGCTGGTGTTGATGAAGATCGGACTGAGCATGTTCTCCACCCGCTGCTGGCGAAGGGGGATCGGCCCGAGCGTTGACGAGTCCGCACGAATATCGTAGGCGAGCAGGTGAGTGTTGGCATCAACAATACCGGTGCGATTGAGGTCGGCCGCCAGGCACAGAGACTTGGGGCGTTTGACCTTAAACTCGCCGCCCGGCTGGAGAATGTCGGCAAGACTCACGCTCGCGCCTGCAAAGCGTGCAGCTGAGGAGTTCTCACGAATACTGTAACAGTGGAACGCGTTTGTCGCAGCTTGCCGCTCTGTGTCGCTGCTAGCAGCAACACAGTCTAAATCCGCGAGATCGACAAACCCGTCTTTGTCATTGTCCAATCCATCGTCACATTGCGGGCTTTCGTCATCGCGCCCCGAATCCATACAGCCAGGATCGTTAGGGTAATCAACCAGGCCATCCGCATCGTTGTCGATGCCATCACTGCACTGCGGCAGTTCCGGACTGCCGGGTGAGCCATCGACAAACGTACTAGCTCGCCAACCCCGGGAGTCGTCCCATAGGCTGCGCGGCTGCAGAGCATCGCGGACAACGAGTGAATAGCCAAGGCCGTCGCTCCGATAGTCCCACTGGTCGTTGTAAGTGAAGTCGGCGATGTCGTTGCCCGCCGCATCGGTGAGCACGATTCGCTCCCCCGCACCGCTGAGCTTCCCCAGGTACTGGCCGGCGATCGGCAGCCCCACACCATAGTGAGCATCGAACGACACGCGATTCCTCACCAGCAACGTTATGCCGCCCGGACTCAGCAGCAACGGCGGAAAGGTGAAGGTGATTCCATCGGTAAACGCATAGCCTGAAAGGTCGACGGTGCTAGCCCCGGTATTGTGCAGTTCTATGAACTCCAGATCTGCCGCAGGTGCCGGATTGTACATGATCTCGGTTACACGGACCGCAGAGCGCAGCATGAAGCGGGCCTGGTCAAGGGCACTCCACTGGCTACCCGCGAGTACCCGAGCTTTGACAACAACCGTTGACGCCAAAGCAACCGGGCCGCTGTAGGCTAACGCCGTCGGCGCAACCGCTCCACCCACCAAGCGAGGATCGCTGCCATCAAGCGTGTAGTAAATAGTCCCGTCCGGTGCCGTCAAGGTCAGCGCAAACCCCGCGTCGATATCGCCCCCGTGCTGGCTGAACGACGGTGCAACAACTGCAGGGTACAAGTCTTTCTTGCGATACTGCTCGACAGCAATACGCGTTCGCTGGGTGAAATACTGTAGAACCAAGCGCCGCTGTTCGATCAACCACTCCTTGTCGCGCGTATAGGGCTGAGCCCGGGCTTTATCCCCCCAGCGTGCCGACTCGCCAACAATCGCGCGGTCGATTTCGGAGGCGCGGTGCATCCACCTTCGAATAATCTCGGCTGGTGTCAGCGCACCATCGTTGAAGAAGTGCTGGTGAACGTGATCAGCAAAGAGCAAGCCGAACTCGGGGTTGTCCTTTCGGAGCGCAGAAAAAATACTCGAGGGTGCGTTATGGTTACTGATAGAAATTCGCGAACCAAAGGGACTGGCCAAGGTTTGCTCGGCATCCCAACTAAAAAACTTGAAGCCTGCGCCGGGCTGGCGCCGACGCCCCGCATACCAGTTCTTGAAATCCCAGTCCGTGTTGTTTCCGTACTGGTTGACAATCATGAAGTCGATGAGGCTGTCTAGATCAACGTACTGTCGCAGCTGGTCCAGCGCCGTCTGGCTACCCAGTCCAGCCTGGGCCAGCGCCTGCGAAGTCGCCCAGGCCAGGCCATCGCCGTCGACGGCCTGGCCGGCGTTTAACGCATCGTAATCCGACTTCTTTCCACCGAGGTAGTTCGCCAAGAACCCTGCGTTGGGCCGTTCGGTCGCACGGTACATCCCCCAGTAGATGCCGTTGAGGTATACGTGAACATAGGTGCTATGTGGCGCAAGGCGGCCCATGTCGAGCTGCGTATCCTTGGCAAAGGTATCACGGATATACTGCGCCGATTGCCAACCCGCATGCCACGAGTTGCCGTGTCCTCCGGTAAGAATGATCTGGTCAACTGTGTCGATAGGCGCATCGGGAAACAGCGGCCAGTTCAACTCGCGCGCACCATAAATACCACGGAATGAAATCCGGAAAGAGTGCTTCTTGACCCCGGTCGAGCGGCTAAACTCCCCCTGCATACGCAGCCCGGCGTTCTCTTGCGTCCCGCTACGGCCGTTGGCGTAGATGACTTCCATCGAGATCGGACGCTCCCACGCCATCCCCCGGCGGCCGACGTGGGTATAGATGCCCTTTTGGGATCCAAATAAGTTATCGATGTCGGATACTATCGACATCGTCGGAATCGACTTGAGGTCTTCGATGATGGTCGAGGCGTAGGCTGGGTCGTCGACAACATCAGGGTCCATGTCGTAGTCGGCACTGACCCCGCCACTCCAGCGCTCGGGGTAGCGCGGGACGAGATCGGCTTGTCTTTGCCGAATAACATCGTCCAGAAAGATGTAGCTGTGTGCCGTGGACGCAGTCGAAATCATGCCGATACCGTGAGCCATCACGCGCAGCGGTGTAGTCGTGGTGATCGGAACCGGCCCGGCATAGATGTCTCCGACCGATTCCGACGGCGTCGTGCCGTCGGTGGTGTAGCGAATAGTGGCGCCGGGCGTCGGCGTAGAAATGCTCACACTTATCGGGGCGTCGTAAAAGCCGCGCTCAAGCGAAAATTCGAGCGGCGCAATTTCAATACACGAGATGGAGTCGTCGTTTTCGCTGCCCGGAGTAGGCGTCAGAAAACACCGCTGGGTAACAAAATCGAGTGCAAGTCCATATGATATGTCGGCCCTCTGAGCCACAAACGTCGGCGCGTATTCGTGCGCGACAGTAACGCCATCGGGTCTGACGATGGCCAGGTACTCCCCGCTTCCAGAAAGCTTGAAGTTGGCATGTAGCGGGCTAGCCGCGAGCGCACGGTTCTTCGCCGAGGCCCATACCAACACATAGCTGCCCGGCGACAATGAACGGCTCGGGAACCGCCACTTGGTCAACACGCTGGGGGTGTCTGTAAGATAGTAGCCGCCTAAATCGACTACTCCTGCTTCGTCGTTGTAGATCTCGACCCAATCGGAAAAATCGCCGTCTTCATCAACAATGGTTGCATCGTTGATCGCCATGAACTCGGTGATGCGAAGCGCCCACGCGTCACTAGTAAAGAGTAGCGCGCTCGCCAGCACCACCAGCCAGCTCGGTCTCAGGATCTTACGCAGGGCTCTTCCTCCGCAGCGTACAGTCAGGCTCGCAAGGGAGTATCAGGTGTGGCCCACCGGCAACCTAGCACCGCAGTGAAACTAGCGTCAAGCCAAATCCATGACGCCCACCCCTGTCAAGGCGCTCAACGGCGGACGACGACCATATCGAGATCATCCCTATCGGCGCCAAGACGTCCCACCTTCAAGGAACGCGGATCGCTGATAAACGCTCGGCTGCTGTCCTTCGCCAGGCCAACCCTATAGCCGCGACCTGCCTCTAGACCGTCGAAACGGTAGCGTCCGAGCGCGTCACTATGGGCTACGGGCCGACTGCGCCGGACACCTCGAATAAGTATCCCCACACCTTGAGCCGGCGAGCCATCGGCGTTGAGCAGCGTCCCGCCTATCGACAGCAGCGCTTCGCTAACGCGCAGAGTAAGCGACTGACTAACGCTGGCCGAACCATCGTCGGCCGAAAAAGTGAGGTTGATGACGTCGGCCCCGGCCGCTACCGCGTTCGTAGAAGCTTCGCTTCCACCCTTTCTTCCTCCAATCGACTCGACGTCTATGCCAAAGACTCGCTAACTATCACTGACAGCTTAGTCTGGGTTCTCAGCCGACGGAAGCGAAGCAATGCCCTCGATTGCGCGCTTGAGATGTGCCGAGACAAAGCGGAGCGATTCCGCAAGACTTCAGGTCAGCAGAGTACTCGGTCGACTCAAGCGCGTCGCGCATAATTTGTGGTTTGTAGCCAAGCCTTAAGCTAGGCGATCCGCGACTCGAAAACACCGGCCGTCTCAGCTAGGCTGTGAGCCTGTCGAGCACGGCCCGTAGTCCCATACGGCCCGACTATGAGGGGGACAAGATGACCATAAACCGCGCAGCAGCGACAGTAGGCATACTCGCTCTGGTAGCCTTCGGGGCATATTCTAGCCTAAGCGCCGCCGAGCCCAAGGGCGAAGCTCCGCATTACGTGGTCGGAATTGAAGGCATGTCTTGCCCTATTGGCTGCGTACCAGCGGTAAAGGAAGCGCTGGAGAGTGTCCCCGGGGTAAAGTCCGTCGAGGTCTCCTTCGACGACAAGCAGGCTATCGTGCGCATGGCCGAGGGGCAGTCGCTGTCCAAGGAGTCCTGCGATAAGGCCTTCGGCAACAGCGGCTACTTCGTGTCGAGCTTCACGCACGAGCCCGGCTCGGGATCTTAGACGGCGGCCGAAGAACCCGCCCGCGCTGCTCCAGCAACCAGGTGCGGTATGCACGGGATCAGTGGCATCGCGGGGCTGGTCGCAACGA
>CAZPPZ010000009.1:0-22583 GCA_964588545.1 uncultured Myxococcales bacterium
TCGGATTGCGAGATGCCCAGGCTGCGCCGCCGGCCGAGCGAGCTGCTGATGGCCGCTAAACCAAAGCCCCGCTGGTGCGCCGTCTACACCCGCAAGTCCTCCGAGGAGGGCCTCGACCAGGAGTTTAACTCACTGGATGCTCAGCGTGAGGCCGGCGCGGCCTACGTGAAAAGCCAAGCCAGCGAGGGTTGACGACTGGTCAGGGCCCGCTACGACGACGGCGGCTACTCGGGCGGCAACATGGAGCGCCCCGGACTTGCCCGCCTGATCACCGACATCCGTACCGGTAAGATCGACACGGTGGTCGTCTACAAGGTGGACCGGCTGACCCGTTCGCTCAGCGACTTCGCCAAGCTGATCGAGTTGTTCGAGGATCGCGGCGTCTCGTTTGTCTCGGTCACACAGCAGTTCAACACGACAACTTCGATGGGCCGCCTGATGCTCAACGTCCTCTTGTCGTTCGCGCAGTTCGAGCGGGAGGTCACCGGCAAGAGAATCCGCGATAAGGTCGCAGCCTCCAAGAAGAAGGGCATGTGGATGGGCGGTATGCCGCCGATTGGATACGAGGTAAAGGACAAGAAGCTCATCGTTTCTCCGGCCGAGGCAAAGACAGTGCGACACATCTTTCGCCGCTACGCTGAGCTCGGCTGCGTCTCCAAGCTGACGCGAGACCTAGAGGCTGCCGGCTATCTCACCAAGCGCCATACCAGCGCTAGCGGAAGAGTAACGGGAGGCCTGCGGTTTGCGCGAGGGCACCTGTACGGGATTCTGGCCAACCGACTCTACCTCGGCCAGGTCGTGCACAAAGACGAGTCCTATCCCGGCGAGCACGACGCCATCATCGATCGAGAACTGTGGGACAAGGTCCATGCGGTGATGAAGGCCAACCGCCGGGCCTTTCGCAAGGACGAGCGCACCGTCTCCCCTTCCCTTCTAAAGGGCATCGTCTTCGATGATGCCGGTAACCGCATGAGCCCAAGTCACAGCCAAAAAGAGGGTCGTCGTTACCGCTACTACATAAGCCAGGCGATCCTTCAGGATTGCACAGAAGAGGCTGGCAGCCTCCCTCGCCTGCCGGCGCATAACCTCGAGCATTTGGTCGTGCGCGCAGTACTCGATCTCCTAAAGGGCATTCCAAAGATGCGACCGCAAGTCGCACGCATCGAGAAGCTTGGCGAACGCGAGACGCATGTGCTGGTGCGACGGGTAGTAACCCGAGTTACCCTATCCAAGCACCAAGCAGAGATCACACTCGACCCCTCGCGTATCGATTCCCCCGACGGCCAGCACTCACCGCCGCACAGCGAACCCCGAGAACCCGAGTCGATAACGCCCCGCGTGCCACTCGAGGTTATGGAACGAGGCGGGAAGACTCACGTCGTGCTAGCAGGCGATCGATTATCACGGCCGGTCAAACAAGACCCGGCGCTGATTCGTGCGGTGGCGCGCGGATACCGATGGCGCGAGCAACTCCTGAGCGGCAAGGCATCCTCGATCAAAGAAATCGCACGCCGCGAAAGTATTGACGCTCAATATGTCATGAGGATCCTGCGCCTCGCCTTCCTGGCCCCCGACATTACCGAGGCCATTCTTGCCGGCCGCCAACCCGCGATTTTCTCCCAGGAACGCCTGCGCCATCCCATACCGCTTGCCTGGGACGAGCAGCGCAAAGTCTTTGGTTTCTCCGGTCCGTAATCTCAGCGGACTCACCCGACTAGCGCGCAGTCACTCTCCCGTAGATGCCCATTCTCCGGTCCGACACAGGCGACTGCGATGGACCGGCAAAAGTACACGTAGAGAAAAATGGTCCGAAACGGCATCGACGTCTCTCTCTGGTCCAACAGAGAGACACGTCGATGCGCCGAACCCCGGGGATCTTTGAACTATTTGCTCGAGCGAGAGAACTCTCTCTGTTAGGCAGACTTGATGGCGGAGGGGGGGAGATTCGAACTCCCGGACGGTTGCCCGTCGCCGGTTTTCAAGACCGGTGCCTTAAGCCGGACTCGGCCACCCCTCCGCGAAACGATTTCAAGTATTCGGATTAGTCGCTCTTGTCGAATCTGTGCGCATAGCCCCCCGTTTGCAAACCATAACCGCCTGACGCACACGCGGCGCCCCTCACCGTTTAGGAAACCAGCGGCCAACACGCTCGCAGTAGTCTTGGTACTCGCTGCCATACTCGCGGTATAGATGACGCTCTTCGTAAAGAACGACTACCGCATGGAAGCAGGCCGCGACAACGACAGCATACGCGGCCAACGCAACCGCCCCAAAAATAAACGTCCAAGCTGAGATCACGCTGAGCACGCCAACGTACATGGGATTGCGCGTGTAGTGGTAGAGCCCGCGCACAACCAGCTTCTTTGGTGCAGCGATAGGCGCCGGGGTGCCGCCACCAAAGTTGGCGAAGTCCCACACGCACCAGGTGTAGATCGCGGCGCCCGCGGCGAGAAGCACGCCGCCGATGACCAGAGGCCAACCCGAGGCCGGTGATCGCCGCCCGGCGACAAACAGTGGAAGATAAACTGCAACCGTACCCGGCACGACCACGGTAAACAGCAGGTTCTTGATGATGAGCACCATCTTCTTCAACCGTCAGCGGTAGAGCTGCGCCCCCGGCAGAAGTTTTCAGTATGCCACAACCGTCGCAGGCTCTTGCACCACCGTGTTCTCAATCGAGCCAATACCTTGGATCTCTACTTTTACCCTGTCACCGGGCCTTAGCCAGGAGCTAGGCTGCTGAAACAGCCCCACACCACTGGGTGTGCCAGTCAAAATAAGATCGCCCGGCTCGAGCGTAAACGCGGTGCTGAGGTGCTCGATTAGAGCATCACAATCGAAGACCAAATCCGAGGTGCTAGCATCTTGGCGCAGCTCACCGTTTACCCAGGTTCGAAGGGCCAGAGAATGTGGGTCGGCAAGCTCGTCTGGGGTAACAATCCACGGGCCCCAGGGACAGTGGGTATCCCAGGACTTGCCCATGGTCATAGTCGGGACACGCAACTGCCAATCGCGCAGGCTAACGTCGTTGGCCACGGCGTAACCGGCAATCACTCCCCTCGCCGCCTCGCGCGGCACCCGCCGACAGCGCCCACCGATAACAACCGCCAGCTCACCTTCGTAGGCCAACTGCTCGGAGTCGGGAGGGAGGTGTATGTCGTCGTAGGGACCACTAACCGAGGTCGACTGCTTGTTAAAGATTATAGGGATCTCAGGGAGGGTCCGACCCGAACGGTCAAGCAGCGCTGTAAACTCTAACTCCACGATTGCCGGTGTGTTTAGCCATATTTCAGCATTTTATGGCAGATTTTCTTGCATCTACCTAGAATTATCATGATAATTCTAGGTAGATGCTCGAACGATCACTAAGGCTGCCGACCTCGCCTGGAGACTCTTTCTTTCTTTGGGGCCCGCGACAAACCGGCAAGAGCACGCTGCTGCGGGCAACCTACCCGACAGCACACTGGATCGATCTGCTTGCGTCACGTGAGTTCGTCAAGTTCTCACGCGACCCTCAGCGCCTGCGAGAGGAGCTTGAGATGAGCAGCGACAGATTCGTCGTCATCGACGAAATACAAAAGGTGCCTGCGCTGCTCGATGAGGTTCACTGGCTGATCGAAAACCACAACGTGACCTTTGCGCTATGCGGCTCCAGTGCCCGTAAGGTACGCCGCGGACATGCCAACTTGCTTGGCGGTCGAGCGCTATCTTTTGAACTGCACGGACTCGTCTCAGCCGAACTCGGAAATGACTTCGACATCGTTCGGGCCGTCAACAACGGCTACCTACCCCGCCATTACTTGACCGACTCGCCCCAGAGTCGGATACGCTCATACGTAGAGAACTATCTCGCGGAGGAAATCGCCGCCGAAGCACTGACGAGAAACCTCCCCGCTTTCGCCGACTTTTTGACGGCAGCTGCTTTAGCCGACGGACAGCTGGTCAACTACACTACCATCGCGCGCGACTGTAGTGTTTCGGCGTACACGGCCAAAGAATACTTTCAGATCCTCGTCGCCACTTTGCTCGGTGGGTTTCTTCCAGCCTACCGACGCCGTCCCAAACGGCGAGTGATCCAGTCACCGAAGTTCTACTTCTCCGACGTAGGAGTCGTCAACCATCTGGCAAGTCGAGGACGCCTTGAACCCGGAAGCCAACTTTTCGGACTCGCGTTCGAAAACTGGGTATTCCACGAACTCAACGCCTACCGTGCTTATCGTGACTTTGGCCTTAAGCTCTCCTACTGGAGGCTGGCGAGCGGCATTGAAGTAGATTTCATCATCGGCGAAATGACCGCAGCTATCGAAGCCAAGGCAACCAGCCGCATCCAAGACCGACACCTCAAAGGTCTGCGCGAGCTCGCGGTCGACCACAGCGAAATCGGCCAGCGAATGGTTGTTAGCCTAGACAGTCATGTGCGCCGTAGCAAAGACGGGATTCTCCTGCTCCCGGCAGATGAGTTCGTCAAACAGCTGTGGCGAGGAGAGCTCCTGCCTGGCTAGGCGATGCCTCCGGCCGCGCCTAGCGGAGGCCGATTAGTGATCCACGGACGGGCTTCTTCGAGCTGCGCCGCCAGTCGCAGCAACACAGCTTCTCCGCCGAGTGCGCTGGTGAACATTGCACCGATAGGCAGACCATCACCGTTCCAATGCAGAGGCAGCGAGATCGACGGCTGCCCGGTCGAGTTCTGCGTCGGCGTGAAGGGATGGTACTCGTCCCATACCGCGTCTGTATCGGTTGCCATTCCTGAATAGCTGCCGGTTGGTACCGGCGGCAGCGCCATCACCGGTGTCAGCCATACATCGTATCTCTGATGGAACTCTCCGATAGTGCGCGTCTCGGTCTGTCGGGTAACCGAGGCAACCTGGTACTCAAGTGCTGAGATGCTCCTGCCACGCTCGGCCATGGCCATAGACATCGGCTCGAAATCGCCTGGGTTTGGCGGCTTACCGGTCAGTAGCTCGGTAGCCATGTCGATGGCCAACTGAGCACCGGCAAAATACGTGACCTTCCAAGCCTCGAGTAGGCCAGCAAAGTCGACCGCGGGAGCCGCTTCTTCGACTTCGTGTCCGAGTTCCTCGCACAGGCGCGCAGCCACCATCACCGCTTCTATGCAGTCCTCGTGGGTAGGCTTTCCGCTAGGGGCATCGGTCGAGTAGGCAATACGCAGTCTGCCCGGACGCCTGCTTAACTCGTGCAGGTAGGGACCGGCAGGGGCTTCGATGCCGTAGGGCTCACCCGGGGCCGGCCCGGCAGTGAGGTCGAGAACCGCAGCACAGTCACGCACGGTTCGCGTGAGTACATGTTCACAGGTAAAGCCGTCCAGCCACTCGCCGATCATCGGGCCCAACGATACCCGCCCGCGCGAGGGTTTGAGCCCAACCAGACCGCAGCAAGAAGCCGGAACCCGGATCGAACCTCCGGCGTCGTTGGCGTGGGCTACCGGCACGATACCCGCGGCAACTGCAGCCGCAGAGCCACCGCTCGAACCACCGGGAGAGTGCTCGAGTTTCCACGGGTTGTTGGTCGGACCGTACAACTGCGGTTCGGTAGTACCGAGGAATCCCCATTCCGGAACGTTGGTCTTGCCAAGCGGGATCAGCCCCGCGGCCTTGAAGCGCGACACCTGGACGCTGTCATGATCGGAGGGTGGTAGCTCGGCTAAGGCCCGGCAGGCGAAAGTCGTTGGCATGCCCACACAATCGCCCGAAGCGTCCTTGAGAAGCATTGGCACTCCCTGCAGCGGCGCTCCCGTTCCTGCACGAGGCTGCGTGGATGCCGTCTGCCGGGCACGCTCGTAGTCTTTGAAGATTACGGCGTTAAGCCTAGGGTTAAGCGCCTCGAGTCGCTCGATCGCGATATCGGCCAGCTCAACCGTGGTTACCTCGCCGCAGCGCAGCAGCTCGGCCAGGCCAATGGCATCATAACTCGCGTACTCCTCACTCGTCATCACACTTGCTCCCGGTGCGTAGGTTCGACTCGGCAAGGCGATCTTGCCGTGACGGCGGTGGCGATTCAAAGAACCACGAGAGCCGCGGCCGAAAAGTCGCAGCGGCATTCGAGCGACGCTTGAAGCGGCTGGTGAGCGTTGCGCTCGGGGGCACGGTGGGAGCGGCGACTGGAAAGCGTTGCTCTCGGTACCGCCACCGCACGCCGCCTCAGCGCTATATCCACTCGGCCATCGATCCATTGGCCCGGACGATTCACCAACATTCCTTGCGAGAGCGCCGAACAAGCGTGCGTGTGCGCTGCTGCTGTCAACACTCAGCAATTGAGCCACCCCCTGGCCCCGGTTTCAGTCGTCAAAGCCACAAATCGACGGTCAGCAGCACCTGAGTCGAAAAAACTACGCCGGTGGACGGCTAGCGAGCGACGATCTCGTCGACACTCGATGTCTGCGTCACCCCTCATTGGGTCTTCTACAGCCGACGCGTGCGATAGGAGCGCCGCTGGGGCATCGACACATGCGCATGATGACCCAGTCGATCTAGCAGTGCAGTGGTAAGTTTCTCGTCACCCGAGACCTGAACCCATTCTCCAAACGCCAGCTTTGTGGTCACGATCGTCGTGTCCGCCTCGACTAGAACTGGGAAGAATAGTGGTCGCCAGGCAGCTCGTACTTGCTGGCTCTGGCGCGAAGGACCAGAGGCTTCGCGGCCGTGGCCGGTACGATTCTGGATGAGGCAGCATGGTAACCATCCTTCATAAGGCGACACGCGTCGGCACCAACGATTGCCGCCGATCTGAGTCGGTCATTGAAATGACATTGATGTAATAGCCTGAGGAAGGGCATTTGCCTTCGCCCTAGTTTCGTATTATCTTCGCTCCCGATGGACGTTGGGTTGGCAGTGGCGGATTTGCCCGTTCTGCCCCGGAATGAAAGGGGCGGCACTGGTGGTGACAGCGGTAGTGGGGCGCGCGGTGACAGCAGTGCTGGAGTGCTACGCCGCGGCGGCGCTGGGGTACAAAGCGACGGTGATAGCCACGCGCGAGGCGACAATGGGGCTGACCCACGAGGGAACAGTAATAACGACCCGCGAGGCGACAGGTGCGGCGATACTGAAGCCGCGCTGCCAGACGACAACAGCGCGGTGGGTCTTGCGAGTGCCCGTCAATCCCAGCACGGCCATCGTTACGACGACCGTCAAGACGAAGGCCATGAGGGCAGCAACGATGTCGGTTCTGATGGCCAAGCTGGAGCTCGCTCCGATGCTAGCCAACAGAAAACAGCCGGTGCCTATCCCCAACTCGTAGCCGACGGTCTGCTCGAAGCTTCTTACAGAGACGAACTGCCCCATCTGTTGCGGCGTGAGTGCGCCGAGGTGCTGGATTTTCACCTCCAGCAGTTAGCCAGCCACGAGGCTCGCTGCCGCCTGGTGCTCGGCCGACTGGCCCAGCTTCTGCTCGGGCAACGTCTACATCGTCATATCGGTTTCGTCCGGCTTAGCGATTACAGCCGTGAGCGGCTGGGGTTGTCGGCGAGGCAGCTTCAATCTCTGGCCCAAGTAACCCAGTGGTTGAGCACTCGTCCCGAGCTGGTACGGGCCTTCAAAACTGGCGAAATTTCGTGGAGCGAGCTTCGCAGACGGGTGGTGGCCGACAAGACAAGCGATGAGGCAAGGGTTGATACTGCTGCCGGCGCAGCTCCATCTGACGCAGCCACGTCGGCTGACGACAGCGACGATCTCATAGAGGGCGAACCTGCGGTAGAGTTTCATCTGTCCTGCCCGCCCTCGTTGCGTTTACTGTGGCGTCGCGCGGTGGAACTGGCCGCACGAGCCGCGGGATCATCGCTCAGCTACTGGCAAGCGGCTGAGCTGATCGCCGCGGAGGCATTGGGGGGCACAGCGGCTGAAGAACCGCCCGCGAGTTCCATGGCGAACCGTGAGTCAGATTCGGCAGATGGCGTGACCGGGGATCTAGCGGTGGCGCCACAAGCGCCATCGGGTCCGGCACCTGAATCGGTATCGGCGGGAGACCCGCCATGCATAACAGAGGAGCAGCAACGAGGTGGCGACGCTGACGAGAGCTTTGGTCTCGATGAGCAGTTGCTGCCGCAGCCTCCACCAAAGTCGGCTTTCCCCGACACTAGGCTGCCCAGCGACCTGCTCAGACTTACCCGTGGTCTCTCTACGATTAGCCCGCACGAGCTCGATGCGAGGCTACGCCACGTGGTTCGCGCCATGCAGAGCCTCGACTGGCAAACCGGCTGCTTGCTACGCACCTTGTTTAGCCTGCATCTGCACCGCGAGATCGGCTTTGCCAGCAGCTCGCTCTACATCCGCAGCCGCTTGCAGATCAGCGTTCGCAAGGCCCGCGGCTTGGTCGCGATCGAGAGGGCCACGCTGCTGCACTGTTCGGAGCTTTCGCGTGCCTATCGTGACGGAAAAATTTCGTGGCTGCGGGCGCTGGCGATTCTGCCGGTGCTCAGCGAGGACAGTGGCCATCTGTGGGTTGAGCGGGCGGCCCGGGTAACGCTCAGGCGTTTGCACGACGAGGTTACCTGGGCGCTCAATCGCGCCGACGCCAGCAATGGGCGAAGCGGACTTAGGCCGCCACCGCTCGGCGCAAGCATCGATACTCTGGACAGCGACTTGGCGGTTGCGACCGATCCGGCCGATCACTCTGGCGACACTGACAATGCTGGCAACGCTGGCAACACAGATAGCCCGGACAACCCGAGTAGCTCTGAATCGACGAACGAGGTGCACTCTGGTGCGCACGGTGGTAACGGCACCTCCGGTGATACGCCTAACGACCCTGCTAATCCAGACACCCCGAGCACTGCGGCCGACTCCGAGTCAGAATCCGAGCTGCACTCTGGTGCGCACGGCGGTGGCAACTATATAGGTTACGGCAACGGCGGCCTCAGCTTCTCCAGTGTTACCATCAGGTTTTTCGGCCCGCTTTCGGTCGTAGCGCTGCTGCACCAGGCCCTAGAACGCAGCGGACGACCCGGCGAGCCACGCTGGCGGACGATGGAGAGAATGCTGCGCACCGTCATGCAAGAGTGGAACAGCCAACCTCGTCACCGCGACCCGGTCTTTGACCGCGATGGCTGGCGTTGCTCGGTACCGGCCTGCAGCTCGCGGCGTAACCTCCACGATCACCATATCGTCTTCCGCTCCCACGGCGGCGACAACCGGCTCAGCAATCGCATCGCGATCTGCGCCGGGCATCACCTCTACGGCATCCACCGCGGACGGCTGCGCGCAAAACGTAGCGAGAACGGTCCGCCGCAGTGGCAGCTGGGCGTTCGCGCGGGGGGACCTCCCTTGATGGAACTTCACGGCGACGTTTACCTATATGGCGCGCCGGGCGAGACCGCCGCAACCATACCAGCCAACCTGCAGACGCAATCCGCTCTAGCCATACCCGAGACTCTTGGTTAGGCTTACCGACTATGGCTAACATCTACACGCTCTACACCATGGACAACTCTCCATACTCCGACAAAATCCGCGGGCTGCTAAACTACAAGCGCATTCCTTTCACGGAGATCACCGAAAACCTCGAGATTCGTTTCTCGGTCTTGCAGGCACGAACCGGAAAAACCATGGTTCCGGTACTAATAACGCCAGATGACCAGGCGTTTAACGACTCGACACCGATGGCCGCCTTCCTCGAGGAGCAGCACCCGCAACCGCCCACACGATGGACTGGCGCTGGCGGGGCGGCCGACGCCGGAATTGATGCGCTGGCGATGCTGCTCGAGGACTACGCCGATGAGTGGCTGGTACGTATAATGCTGTGCTCTCGCTGGTACCACGCCGCCGACTCCCAGCAGAACGCGGTCATCATCGCCACCGGCATGTCTCGCGGTCTCTACGGCATCGACTACCAGCAGATAGCCAGAGACTTTCCACCTGGAATCATCTCAACGGTGCCACGCATGGGGGCCACTCCAGAAAACGCCGAGGGTTGGTACGCGATGTTGCCACGCATCCTCGGCGCACTGGCAAGCGCGGTGCAAAATAGCGACTACCTAAGCGGCAGCTCTGCGCACCTCGTCGATTTTTCGTTCTACGGCATGCTCAACCAGATGCGCCGAGATCCCAGTGGCTGCGCGTGGCTGACCGAGGCCCCCGAGGCGGTGAGCGCCTGGCTTGGCCGTCTCGAGGAGCAACTCAAGAGCGGCGGGCCGTCCTCCGGCACAGCACGCAGCGACGCTGAAGCTTTGGCCCCACTGCTAGCCGAAGCCGCGGCCACTTATTTTCGTATGGCTGTGGCCAACACGCTCGCGGTAGAAGCCGAGACCAAGGACCCAGTACGCGCCACGCTAGCCGACGGTTTTGAATTTGAAGCCCCACCGGCAAAGTACAACCGTAAAATGCTCGGTAACGACCTCGACATACTCGAGCGGCTCTATGGTTCAGGCGGAGTGCTACCCGCACCATGCGAAGAGCTGTTGCTCACAGAGCTTGAGCCATTGGCTAAAGCCCCGTCGGCGCTACTAAGCGAACGCCCGACACTGGCCGCGAGGCTCAGCTCTGTTTGACGATCGACGACTGTCCGCCCATGTAGGGGCGCAAAACCTCAGGAATCTCTATACTACCGTCGGCTCTCTGGTAGGTCTCGAGCACCGAGATCATCACCCGCGGCAGCGCCAACCCTGAACCATTGAGGGTGTGTACCAATTGCGGCTTGTCCTTTCCTCGACGAAAGCGGATGTTGGCGCGACGAGCTTGGAAGTCAGTAAAGTTCGAACAGGAACTGACCTCGAGCCACTCCTGACAACCCGGAGCCCACATTTCTAGATCGTACTTCATGGCGGCAACAAAACTCAGGTCGCCGGTACACATCTGCACGACACGGTAGGTAATACCAAGCCGCCTGCAGACGTCCTCGGCATTGTCGATCAACTCCATCAGCTCAGCATCGGAGGTCTCAGGGTCGACAAACTTCACCATCTCGACCTTGTCAAACTGATGACCGCGTTTAATACCGCGCACATCACGCCCCGCCGACATCTTCTCACGGCGGAAACATGGGGTGTAGGCTACGTGTTTTATCGGCAGGTCTTCCCCCCGCAGAGTCTCACCACGATACATATTAGTGACTGGGACTTCGGCAGTGGGGATGAACCAGAAGTCCTCCTCGACATCGCGGTACAGATTATCGCCAAACTTGGGCAGGCTGCCGGTGCCATAGAGGCACTCAGCCCGCACCATCGCCGGTGGATAGACCTCGGTATAGCCGTGCTCGCGGGTGTGCAGGTCGAGCATGAACGAGATCAACGCGCGCTGCAGCCGGGCACCATCACCACGCAGCACGTAAAACCGCGAGCCCGAAATCTTCACACCGCGCTCGAAGTCGATAATGCCCAGTTCCTCGCCAAGCTCCCAGTGCGGCCGCGGGCTGAAGTCAAACTGCCGCTGTTCACCCTCTACCCGGGTAACGCTATTGGCGGCGTCGTCCGCCCCGGGTGGAACCCCAGGATGGGGAAGATTGGGAAGCTCGAGCATGGCGCGGCTACGCTGCTCTTCGAGCTCAGCCAGTTGCTTCTCGGCCTCGCCCATCTTTTCGCCGAGCGCGCGCACCTCAGCCTTGGCGGCATCCTGCTCGGCACCAGGCGACATAGAACCGATGGTCTTGGAGGCTTTCTTGCGCTGCGAGCGCATCTGTTCGACGGCGGCGAGGAGTTCACGGTAACGACGATCGAGATCGGCGACACCATCTACCTGCGCAGGCTCACAACCGACCAGCTCGAGCCTCTGCTTAACCGAGTCGAGCTCCTCACGAATAAGGCGAATATCGAGCATCAAGAATTGTCCTACTTCAGTATTCGATCATACAATCGAAGGCGTCCACTACATGGAAGCATTCGAAGCTGTGACCGTCGACCGCCACTACGTCAAAACGAGCGTGGCTGGTGAGCATACCGTTTCGAATGATAAAATCGAAGGCGCTTCGTGCTATCTGCCCCTGTTTGCGGTTGTCAACGGCCTCTAGGCCCTCGAAGCCCCGCCTACGCAGCTTAACCTCAACGAAAACCAGAGTGTCGTCATCGAGGGCGATGATGTCGATCTCCCCGTAGCGGCAGGTCCAGTTCAGCTCGAGTATGGTGAAGCCCCGCGCCGACAGGAAATCGATAGCAGCATCTTCGCCGCGAGTACCGAGCTGTTTACGAAGGTCGCCGCAGGGTCGCCGTTGGCCATTGTTCTTCATGGGGATAGCCTGACTGCTCTATGCCAGCCAGCGCAATGATAGGGCTGGTATGAATTGCGGGCCCCCAGCTACCGTGTTAATCCTCGCTTACCATGAAGGTCTCTGCCGATCTGGTCCGCAACGTTGCCAATCTAGCTCACCTCGAGCTCAGTGAGGCTGAGATAGAAAGCCTGGCGGTCGACATGGGTAAGATCCTCTCCTACGTCGAGCAACTCGCGGAATTAGACACCAAGGGTGTGGAGCCGACCTCGCAGGTGGTCGCAATGGACACGCCTTTTCGCGCTGACGAGGTCACCTCCAGCCCTGCGGTAGACGATGCACTGGCCAACGCTCCAGAACGAGACGGCGATTTCTTCGTGGTTCCCAGCATCATCGAGTAAACGGGCATGGCGGCACTAAACCAGCTGAGCATAGAAGAAGCGTCGCGGCGTCTAGCCGCCAAAGAGATCAGCGCACTCGAGCTGGCCAAGGCCTGCCTTGCGCGCGTCGAGGATAGTGACGCAGCGGTGGGCAGCTTCCTGCGCACCACCCCCGAGCTAGCCCTGGGGCAGGCGGAGCGCGCCGATGCGGCAATTGCGGCGGGGCGCTCGGCGGGACCGCTTACCGGGGTGCCCATTGCCCTCAAGGACCTCTTCATTACCTCGGGAGTAGCGACCACCTGCGCTTCGAAGATTCTCCAAGACTTCGTACCGCGCTTTGACGGCACCTTGGTGTCGCGCCTGGCGGCGGCCGGCGCGGTGCTCATAGGAAAACTCAACATGGATGAGTTCGCGATGGGCTCATCAACCGAGAATTCCGCTCTCGGCTCCACCCGCAACCCCTGGAACCTCAACCGGGTTCCAGGAGGATCCTCAGGCGGATCAGCAACCGCGGTAGCAGCGCGACAGGTGCTCGGTAGTTTCGGCACTGACACCGGGGGATCGATCCGCCTGCCGGCTTCGTACTGCGGCGTGGTGGGCATTAAACCCACCTACGGGCGAGTCAGCCGTTTTGGCATGGTCGCGTTCGCCTCTTCTTTGGATCAAGCCGGCCCCTTTGCTACCACCGTTCGCGGCGCTGCCATGCTGCTGCAGGCTGTCGCCGGCCATGACCCCCGCGACTCGACCTCGATCAACGCGCCGGTGCCAGAGTATCTCCAGTCCATAGGCGATGGCATCAAGGGGCTGCGCGTAGGCGTTCCGGCCGAATATTTCGTCGAGGGCATGGACGCGGAGGTAGCCTCGAGTGTGCGCGCAGCATTGTCGAAGCTAGAAGAACTCGGTGCCACGCTGGTCGAGGTCTCGCTCCCACATACCCGCTACGCTATTGCGACCTACTACATAATCGCTACGGCCGAGGCCAGCTCCAACCTCGGCCGCTACGACGGGGTGCGCTACGGCCTGCGCGCGGGCGGTGACAAGACCCTCGGTGAAATGTACGGCGACACCCGTGATGCGGGCTTCGGAACTGAGGTGAAGCGCCGCATCATGCTCGGCACCTACGCGCTCTCGGCCGGCTACTACGATGCCTACTACCTCAAAGCGATGCAGGTCCGAACTCTGATCCGCCGGGACTTCGAGCAGGCTTTTTCCGGCTGCGACGTACTGGCCATGCCCACGGCTCCGGCTACGGCCTTTGAGATCGGTTCGCGCAGCGACGACCCACTGAAGATGTACCTCAGCGACGTCTTGACGATCTCGGTCAACCTCGCCGGGCTGCCGGCATTGTCGCTACCCTGCGGTTTCGATTCAGCGGGGCTACCAATCGGCCTGCAAATCGTCGCACCGGCTCTCGGTGAAACGACGATGCTACGTGCCGCCGCTGCCTACGAGGACGCTACCGACTGGCACGCGCGTCAGCCTTCGCTCGAGGAGCAGCCGTGAGCGAGTACGAAAAAGGCGGTTGGGAAGCGGTAATCGGACTCGAGGTTCACGTTCAGCTCAAGACCAAAACTAAGCTGTTTTGTGGCTGTTCGGCCGAGTTCGGTGCGGCCCCAAACGCCAACACCTGTCCGGTGTGCCTAGCCATGCCCGGGGTGCTGCCGGTACTCAACCGCCAGGCGGTCGAGTACGCTATCGCGGCGGCCTTGGCGACAAACTGCAAGATCAACGAGCACAGCCGTTGGGCACGCAAGAACTACTTCTACCCCGACCTTCCCAAGGCCTACCAGATCTCGCAATACGAGCAGCCTTACAGCGAGCATGGCAGCCTGATAATCCACCCCGAAGGCGGCGAGGAGCGCCACGTCCGCCTTACCCGCATCCATATGGAAGAAGATGCCGGCAAGAACATCCATGACGGCCGCGCGGAGGTTTCACGCGTAGACCTGAACCGTTCAGGCGTGCCGCTGCTCGAGGTCGTAAGCGAACCCGACATCCGTCTAGCGGTGGAAGCCTCGGCGTATTTGCGCAAGCTGCGCTCGATCGTGCAGTACCTCGACATCTGTGACGGCAACATGAACGAGGGCAGCATGCGCTGCGACGCCAACGTCTCACTGAGAAAACGCGGCAGCGACACCCTCGGCACACGTACCGAAACCAAGAACATGAACAGCTTTCGTTCTATCGAGCGTGCCATCAACTACGAGATCGAACGCCAGGCCGAAGTGCTCAACGCCGGCGGCCGAATCGTCCAGGAAACGCGCCTGTGGGACGCAGAGTGCGGGGTCACCCGCTCTATGCGTAGCAAGGAAGAGGCCCACGACTACCGCTACTTCCCCGATCCCGACCTGCCGCCGCTGACCATCGATGAGCAATGGATTGAAAGCGTGCGTGAACAGCTACCGGAGCTACCTGATGCACGGCGGAACCGTTTCGTCGAACAATACGGCCTGCCTGTCTATGACGCCGAGGTTCTCACCGCCAGCCGCGACTTAGCCGACTACTACGAAACCGCGGTAGACGTCCACGCCAACCCCAAGGCTCTATCCAATTGGGTAATGGGCGACATCATCCGCGTTGCCAACGAACGCGCGGTCGCAGCCGAGCCCGACTTCACCGACATCCCGGTTAGACCCGAGCATCTCGGCGCGCTGGTTGCGCTCATAGACGACGGCACCATCAGCGGCAAGATTGCCAAGACGGTGTTCGAGAAGATGCTGGAAACCGGCGAACAGCCGCGCGAGATTGTCGAGCGTGAGGGCCTGCTTCAAGAGAGCGACGAGAGCAAGATCGGCGAACTCATCAACACCCTACTCGCAGCCAACCCTGACAAGGTCGCCGAGTATCGCGGCGGCAAAGACAAACTGCTCGGATTCTTTGTTGGCCAGGTCATGAAAGAGACCGGCGGCAAGGCCAACCCTCAGGTCGTCAACAAGCTCCTCAAAGACAAGCTCGCGGGATAATCTTGAGGAGCTGGGCCTGCCTCCATTTCCCGCTGTCGGGAGAGGAGGCAGGCCCAGGCCTCATTAGATCGTGTACTGGAAAGTTACATAGCCAAAGTCGATATCGGCCGATGAGCCGGTGTCTTTGAGAAACTCTCCGGCAAAGAAGTGGCTGTAGCCAACGATCACCAGGCTGTGCTTGCTAAGTGCCTTCTTGGCGGTCAGATCCAGCTCCGCACCAACGAAGCTCGAAGCTCCAGCAGCGCTGCCGCGCGTCAACTTACCGCCGGCGTTGTACAGTCCATCGCTCTTGTCGGCCCGCCAGAAGTAATGCAGGTCGGCCTTGAGCTTGACACCGCCGGGCACCTTGGCGCTGCTGCTGCCGCGCAGGTCGATGATGTTCTGACGGCTCACCGCATCGATGAAGCCGTTGTAGGCATGCCCCAAGGGAAAGAGCTGATTGAAGGTCTCGACATCCCCGTCACCGGCCTTGTCGTCGCCGCTGGCGTAGTCAAAGCCCGCCTCTACGCGAGGCTTGTAGGCTACCTCGTCGAGCGTGGTACCGACGGTTGAAGCAATCATGAAGGCGCTGATATCAGCAGAGCCTACCTCGCCGGTTTGATAGGCGCCCTCGAACTCGTAGTCGAGCATGGTATTGGCAAGATCGCCCCACACCCGGCCGCCCAAGGTATGGCGATCCTCCGCCCCGCTGGAGCCATTAAAGCTAGCGGCACGACGCTCGAGAGCGAGCCAGTACAGATCGAGTCCGTCAATCCCAGCGAGCTGCTTGTTGGTAACGTAGAGGCCGTAGAAGCTGACGCCGTCGTTGGTATCATTAGCATCGTACTTCTTGATGTTGACCGCACGGGTCGCAAAACCCTCGAGCTGCCAACCGGAAATCGCCCCACTTGCAGTGAATCCATCAAAGGTCCGCCTGGTGTTCGACCAGTCTAGTGGGCTAACCAAACGCTGCTTGCCCATCAGCAGTTCCTGACGGCCAGCACGCAGAGTTACTCCGGAATCGCCGACGTCGGGAATGGACAGTTCGGCAAAACCATTTTGCACCGCCAGCTCATCTACATCGAGAGTACGGCGGCCACCGGGAAGATTACGGTCGCTGGCAAGCGAACTCTTTACCTCGAGGAACACACGTAGCGTGTCGCTCAGGTGAAGGTCTGCATGAGCGCGAATACGACTGAGCAAGAACACATCATCGTTGGAATTGTTGGCCTTAAAACCAATGTCAGACCAGGCCTCTACACGCTCTCGCACCTGCGCGCCGAAGCTCAGCCACATGTCCCCACCATTGCCAAGCTCGATGTACTTGAGCCCATCGGCTCGTCCCGGCTCACCGCGATAGTCAGCCAAAAACGACCAGTCTTCTTCAAAGCGAAGAACGTTGAAAGATGGCCGCGATGGCCCTGCCCATGCGCTGCTTGAAAGAACCACCACGATAGCCGCAGCAAAGATCCCCGCCACAGCGACAAAACGACTCGAAGCGGTCACGAATCTATGCCCGCAATGCTCGCTCATTATCATCTCCTCCTGCGCCCCTCACCGGGACGTCTGCCCATCTGCGCGTTGGCAGTGGGTCCACGATATGTATTGACGGCCCCCCGCAAAACAGGCCTATAGCACGTGTTGAGGACTTCGATGTCAACCCTAGGAGGGAGTAGTGCAGACACAGAGCGCGCCCCCGAGCAAACCCCGGTGGCGCGCCTGTGTCAGCCGCAAACACGGCTCAGTCGTAGACGATGACCGAGCGTATGACCTCACCTTCGAGCATGGCGCGGAAGGAGTCGTTGACCTCCGCCAGGGCGATCTCACGAGAGACCATCTTCTTGAGCTCTAGGTCCCCGCTCTTGACAAATTCTATGAGCTTTACGAAGTCGGTATTGACGCAGGCGGAGCCATAGATAGTCCCGACGATGCTCTTGTTCTCGAGCACACAAAGCGCCGCGGGGACCGAGGTCTCCTCGGCCATGCCCGGCACACCGACCCAACAACACACGCCGCCAGGACGGGTCATGTCGTAGGCCTGGCGCTGCAGCGCCGGCACGCCAACAACCTCAAAGGCAATGTCGGCGCCGCGGCCCTCGGTGAGCTCGCGCACGTACTCGTTGGCATCGCGCTCAGAGGGGTCTACAGAATGGGTAGCGCCCATCTCCTCGGCCATCTGGCGTTTGCTGGCGGTCAGATCAATAGCGATGATGGTCTCTGCCTTGGCGATACGACAGCCCTGAATCACCGACAGCCCTACCCCTCCGCAACCGATCACGGCAACACTCGCGCCCTCAGGAACCTTGGCGGCCCACAGGGCCGCGCCTACTCCAGTGGTAACCCCACAGCCGATTAGTGCGGCCTGTTTGAGATCGAAGTCCGAGGGAATCTTCACCAGCGCCGACTGGTGGCAGGTGGTCTCTTCGGCGAAAGTCGAAAGACCTCCGGGGCCCGGCAACAGCTTAGATCCGTCGCTGCGGGTAAACGGCATCCGTCCCATGCCAAGCTCCATGGCATTGGCACAGACGTAGGACTGACCGTTGCGGCAGTAGAAACACTCCCCGCAGGCCGGTACAAAGCTACCGATTACGTGGTCGCCAGGCTGGAGGCTAGAGACGCCCTCGCCTACGTCAACGACTACACCGGCCCCTTCGTGACCAAGCACCGCTGGCGGTGGCAGTGGAATCTTTCCATTCCAGATCGAAACGTCAGAATGGCAAACTCCGGTGGCCGCCCATTTGACGTGAACCTCACCAGCCGCGGGAGCGTCGAGCTCCACGTCTTCGATGAGCATTGGCTTTTCGTGCTCGAGAAATAGTGCTGCTTTCATTCAGCAGGTATTAACCAATCGGCAACGCCATGAAAAGCGGATTCGAATCCTTTTTGCTACTTGCATTTCAGCGACTTGCCATTCTTGCTCAGTTGGCAGCTACGCAACCTCTGGAAACAGTCGTCGCCAATCTGCACGAAGGCCACCACCTGCTCACCGGCCAGTTGAGCATCGACGTTCTTGGCTTGGAACTGGAACTGCCACTGCCCCTTCTTCAACTTAAGCAGCACCTTCTTAAGTCCACCGGCCAGGTTCAAGGTCTTATCCTTGAACTTGAAAACCGTACCCTTGCTATTTGAGGTAAACAGGCCGGGACTTACCGCAGCTGAAAAGACCGCCGCATCGGGGTCCCCAAGCCGCAGAGCGACGGTCTCGGTGAGCGGATCAAAACTGACACCTGGGGCATTAAGCACACCCTTGAGTTTCACTTTATCGTCTAGCGCGGCGGATCCGTACTTGAGTACTACCTTGTTCAAAACATGTCGAAAAACCCGCGAGCAGCCGGCCGGCATCGGTGCGGTCGGCACTCCGGAGCCTATATTGCCGGTATTATGCGAGTCACGCGCGTATCCGGCCCACTGCACGGTATCGACCCCGCTCGAAGAGTAGCTACCGCTCTGTTCCCAGGCGTAGAGGAAGCCCTCGCGCGTTGTCGCGACGACGTCGATCGTATCGTTGCCATCAACATCACCCACGGCAACAGAACCAAGCGTCCAGCCACCGGTAAACTTAGGCCAGTCGGCCGGTTGGCCGCCGGTTCCGCTGAAAGCGTGCAGGTAGTAGCCACCGCTTCCGGCAAGCACCTCGGCGATGCCATCACTATCTATGTCGGCTATAGCCGGTGAGCTGAGAAACTGTAGGTCCTCGACTCGCTGGGGAAAATCGGCAAGAACCTTGCCGGTATCGGTCGACCACGCAACCATCTGATGGTCACCCGGGCCTTGAAGGGCGCCAGCCTGATTATCGAGTAGCTGGGTGATACCAACACTCGGCAACATATAGTCGATGACTCCATCGGCGTTGACATCGCCGGCGGCACCGCTGCCAACCAGTGCGAAGGTCAGCGGGAAATCCACCGTAGTCGCCCCAGGATTGACAGCGCTCGAGGTGTCGGGGCTAAGCGGCAAGAACTTGCCTTGGAACGACCCGTAAACCGAGCTTCCATCGCCTTCTATCGCCAGGACCACGCCGTTGTTGCCGCTTACGAAAATCTCATCGGCACCATCGTCATCGATATCCGCGAGCACCGGGCTGGCGTTTACACCGTGGCCGACGGTGGGCAACAAATCGGAGATCAACAAACCAATACGCACCGGCCAACCATCAACAAAAGGACCGCTGGGGTTGGCCTGTACAGCAGGATCATCAGCGCCGAGATGAGATACGGCGTAGAGGCGGCCGTTGGACAGATCGAGCGCGCTGGAAAGCGAGCTAAACAAGATCCCGCCTACAAAGAAGTTCGCGTCCTCATCACGGACGTATTCCTCATTGGAACCAAGGATGATTTCCAGGTCGCCGTCACCGTCGATGTCACCAACAGAGGGCGAGCCCACCAGCTTGGTACCTCGCGAACCTACCGAGCCGCCCCCACTGGCGGTCTTCCATACCACCTGATGGGTGACAGCATCGACACTCTGCATGCGTTCTTGATCAACTACGAGCACGGGGAAACCTGCCTGGGTAGTACCATCGGCGTTCCATACGTAGAGGTGGCGGTCACCGGCGGCGACGATGATCTCGAGATCACCGTCTTGATCAAGATCAGCGAGTGTGGGCGCGGCAATCACCATGGCATCTAGCCGGTTGGTCTCGTTGCGTATAGCTGGATCAGAAAAAGTCGGGTCGAGGCTCACCGGGAACCCGGCTCGCATGGCACCGTTGCTCTCGAAGACGTAGCAGCTGCCTTCGGTGTCGCAGGCCACGACTTCTGGCGTGCCGCTGCCGTCGAGATCTCCCACCGCCACCGCACCAATAATCGCCGCGTGAAAGTTGCTACCCAGAGCGCCGAACTGGTAAGCCGGCGACCCGGTATTGAGGGCGATCAGATCAGTAGTCACCGGCCAGCCCGTGACTTCGCTGCCATCGCTCTTAAAAGCGTGGATGAAACCATCGGCCGTGCCCAGCACGATCTCCTGGACGCCGTCGCCGTCTAGATCAACCAGTACCGGCGATGAGTCGCCCGAGGTCCCCAGGTTGATGGGGAAGCCAGGCCTCAAGCTGGGATCGTTATATACGAAAACATTCTTGCGCGACTCAGAATGGTTACCGAGGGTGTCGTCTACACTCACCCGCAGAGTAATCGCGTAGCTCTCGTCGAAGTCGTCCTCGGCTACGCGTGGCAGTGTAATCGAGCTAAACAGGCACTCTGCATCGACTACGGTAGTGTCGAGGGTCGCCAACAGCCCGCCACGAATCGAACTGCCCGCCATCGGCACCGAGATCAGCTGGTGGCCAAGCCCCGCGAAGTCGGCCTCGAGCGGATCGACCCCGCAGGCCCACTCGACGGTGTAGTTAAAGTTGTTGCCGTTGCGTTCGGCGGCAACCGTGCCGGTGATGTCGAGGCTGGGCGTCACGCTGGGATCGACAACGGAGAACCACCACGGCGAATCGATGTCGGCCTCGGGCGGAATCGTCCCCGGCCCCACCATAGCAACCGCAGTAGCCGCGTTGGCTCGGCCATAACCCGTGAACTTGTCAAAGCCAGCGTGGGTGGGGAAACGCTGAGTTACCAACTGCGGCATCAACAGGCTCAGGCCTGAATCCGCGGTGAGCAACAAATTTCCCGAGAAATCGATATCGTCGGCACCCCTGCGCAACAATTGCAGAGCCTCGATCGGTGACAGCGCTGTGCCGGTAACCGGGTGCGGAGATATATTACCGCGGTCGATCTCGTTTAGCGCGGCGGAATACAACAGTGCGAACATACCAGAGGCCAGCTCGGTAGCTTCCGACGAACACGCAGTCGACGCGATCGAAACATCGGCCTTGCCACCGAAGTTGGTACAGCCATTGAGAAGCAGGTTGGTCGCATCGAGCACCAGCAGCCCATCCTCTGGACGCACCGAGTTCGCCCAGAACACGTGCTCGTACTGCGCTGGGAAGTTGTGATGGTAGCTCTGCTCATCAGCCGCCGAAGCGACTACCAACACTCCATTGTCACGCGCATACTCGACCGCCGCTCGAGCAAACGGAGTGTTGTCGAGAGTGCCAAGCGCCTCGCTGACTATGGTCACGCCGCTGTCGACCGCAAAAGCCACGGCCGCACCGAAATCGTTGATATCAGCCAAGAAGCTGTCGCTCACCTTTATCGGCAAGAAACGCGCATTGGGCGCCGCGGCAAACGCGCCGCCGTTGTTGACCTCCCCGGCTGCACCCTTGGCCTCGCCGGTACCGTGTCCGTACGAGACATCGTCGAAGGGATCGTTGTCGTGCTCGTGCATATCCCAACCGCAGATGTCGTCGACGTATCCATTGCCATCGTCATCAACACCGTCGCTAAACGACTGTATGAGATCACGAGGGTCGAGCATCCCGTTGCCGTCATCAAGCACACGGCTGTCGGTCGCATAGTCTTGAACGTTAAAAACGCCGTCGCCGTTTGAATCATACACCGCGCTACCCTCGGGCAGCGGCAGCTCGGCAGGATTAAGCGCAGCTTTGTTGATGGTATCGGCGCTGTAGATTATCCCCGAATCGATAATCGCGATGACCACATCGGGGCGCCCGGTGGTGGTCTGCCAGGCCACATCGATGCTCATCCCCGCTACACCAAAGAGCTCGGCAGCGGTGGCCGGCAAAGAGGGGTCGACTAGAGACGAGTAGCGGAAATTAAGCGGCGTGACCTCGTTTGGCAGCACTGGCGGTGAGACCGTCGGGTTGAACATGTAGGCCTGATAATCGGTCGGATCGGCGCATCCTCCGCAAGGCGGATAGGGAAACTCAGCGCGCGCGGGTGCAGCAACAGCAAGTACGAAGGTTGTAGCTACAAGAACTATGGTGCGAATCATCAACAGAGGCTCCTTTGGAGAACAGGGTTATACTGCAGCGCGGCTTCTCCACTTGACTACCACCCCGAGCTAGTTCACACCAGCCAAGAGCCGGCTAAACCAGCGCAAACACGCCCCCCGCACGGTTTTCCCGCCCCAGCCCCCCTCTCACCCCACTGCCACAAGCGGGGGTGAGCAGCGAGCCAGCGAGCTGCGAAAACGCCGAATCTTCAAGACCAAACATCCCACACCAACTCCGTCACAGTGCTAGCAGGCAGCGAGCCAGCGAGCTGCGAAA
>CAZPPZ010000009.1:22683-30906 GCA_964588545.1 uncultured Myxococcales bacterium
GCGAAAACGCCGAATCTTCAAGACCAAACGTCCCACACCAACTCCGTCACAGTGCTAGCAGGCAGCGAGCCAGCGAGCTGCGAAAACGCCGAATCTTCAAGACCAAACGTCCCACACCAACTCCGTCACAGTGCCAGCAAGCAGCGAGCCAGCGAGCTGCGAAAACGCCGAATCTTCAAGCCCAAACCTGTGGACGGGTGGTATAGCAGCAGCACTCACTTAGGCCCGGCGACAGCCTCGCCGATGAGTTCGAGAAACCGGCGCTGTATGGGAGGAAAGACCCCGTGCCCTACCCCAGAGAAGGTCTCGATACTGGTAGCAAAACCCGCATCTCTCAGCCTGGCGATCGAACTGCGCGCCGCATCGACGTCTACACGAACATCGGCGCCGCCGTGTAACGCTACCACGCGCAGACGCGCACCTTGGCGAGGGGGCGCGGCCGGCGGTAGATCGATACCCGCGGGGAGCAGGCCACCTACGGGGATGACCATCACGAACTGATCGCCGTGGCGCGCGGCAAGAGTAAAGGCCAACATGCCGCCCTGAGAGAATCCGAGAACAATAGGCTTACCTCGGGTCGGCCGCGAGGAAGCGAGCTCGGAGACCAGCGCGGCAATACGATCGGCGGGCTCGGCCAACGCCCGTGCGAATCCGGCCTCGTCGCCGCGGGCACGGGCATCAAAAGAAAACCACGAAAATCCAGGGCCCCAGGCCTTGGGCGCGCGCGGAAAGATAAGTCGCACTTGGCTATCAAAACCATCAAACAGCCGGGCAAAACTCTCTGGCGTACCGCCCAAGCCGTGTATGGCAACAACCATGGGAAGCTCGGCCGAGGCATCAGCACCGCCGCTTACGCGCTCGATATAATCGAGCCGATCGGCGCTACATGCAGATCCGCCTACAGCAGCAACAAGCAGGAGGGCGAGCACGCCGCGGCCGAGAAACCGGCCGGCAATCGCGCAGACGGTCCTTAGCGGGCTACAACTCATACTCACTTAGCATCCTCCTTGCCAGACTCACGCACAGCTAGCTTCGGCACCAAGAACGAGGCCCACACCACAGTTGCCGCGAGAAACAGTAGCGCGGCGGTTCCCAACCATAACGAGAAGCGCGCGGGATCAAAATCCACCAGCGCTCGCGGCACCATTGCCGCGATGACCAACGCGCCGATGGCCGCAACCTGCCAGGGCCTACCCGTCATCTGCCGACGATAGCCTCCGTGTCCAAGTATCACCTGGGTGCTGACGGCCAGCGCGAGCAGCGCGAATCCTCCGAGGAATACCACGTGTAGACCAGCCTTATGATGCAACGGAAAAGCTGCGGCCAAGGTGTAGCCAAGCGGCAACATCCACGCCGCTATCCAAATTAGGCGACGGTTCCACCCTGGCTCAGTCGGCCTGCGCCATATACCGGCTCCGATGACCAGCACCGACAAGGCGATCGCGGCACGCAGCATGAGCGCAGCGCGCAACGAACCCTCCACCTCAACGACGAAGCTCGAGGCGAGAGCCACAGCAGCAGCAATGTGGGCAGCCCTCTCGGCATAATCGCGGCCAGTGGCCGCGCCGTCACGCGGGGCCTGGGCGCGAGTCATCAGCGGTATCGCCAAGCCACCAACCCCCAACACCATCCCCGTGAGCATCCCCTGCAAGACCAAGCCACGGCCTATTTGATGCAACCAGGCGTACTCGACACCAAGAACTCCGTAGGCACCGGCCATCACCGAGCCACTAATGCCCATCAGCAGCGCTGCCGGGATCCACACGAAGCTGTTGGGGGGCGAGCGCCTCGAGGTCGCAGAGATGAAACGCGACACGGCAAAGCCAACCACGCTAAAGGCGAGCAGCAGCCATGCTACTTGAGCGAGCGCCCAGCGGCCGTTCCAAGCAGCCACGGTGGTTACCACCGGCGCCACCAGGCAAACCACCATCTGCCAGGCCGCCGGGGCGGCGCTGCCCGTGCGTCGCGGCAGCATGGTAAAAAGAAAACCGACGACGAAGCAGCTCATGAAGCCTTGGATCTGCGTCATCGCGTGGAAGACCGAGCGGTAGTCTTCGAGAAGGCCAAGCGCATGCGCCAACCAGTGCAACACCCCCGCCCAGCTCAAAGCCACACCGAGGGGAAAGAAAAGCCGGAAGGGTTCACGGCGCCACAGCGGTGCGTCACTCAAAGCATCGCTCACGGTTATTACACCGGCGGGTATCGGCTCTGAAGTGCTCGGAACATCCATCAACGTTGCCACATACTTACACCACAGGGACACCGCCACTACCATCGCAGCAATCTGCGCGACACTCGCCGCCAGGAGTCTCGCCCACAAGCAACCTGCGGTATACTGAAATGGCCGCAGGAGAGTCAAGGTATGGCCCAGAAGATCTCGATCGTTATCGACGGCAATGAGGCTGCAGCATCGGCTGCCTTCCGCTGCAGCGAAATCATCGCTATCTACCCGATCACCCCGGCCTCGGCCATGGGAGAGCTAGCCGACGATTGGGCTGCGGCAGGGCGAACCAACATCTGGTCGCAAACACCTACGGTCATCGAAATGCAGTCCGAGGCCGGAGCCGCGGGCGCCGTACACGGTGCACTACAAGGCGGAGCACTCGCAACTACTTTTACGGCCTCGCAAGGGCTGCTGTTGATGCTCCCTAACATGTACAAGATAGCCGGTGAACTGACGCCGTTTTGCATGCATGTGGCGGCACGTACGCTGGCCACCCACGCACTGTCGATTTTTGGTGACCACTCCGACGTCATGGCCTGCCGCCAAACCGGGTTCGCCATAATATCGTCGGCGTCGGTGCAGGAGGCTCACGACATCGCGTGCATCTCACATATGGCCACGCTGGCTTCGCGCGTCCCCTTCCTGCACTTCTTCGACGGCTTCCGCACCTCCCACGAAGTCGCTTGTGTCACCCCTCTGAGCGACGACGACCTACGTGCACTGATCGACCCGGCGATGGTTGCCGAGCACCGGCAAAGAGCAATGACTCCCGACCGGCCGGTACTGCGCGGAACGGCGCAAAACCCCGACGTGTTCTTTCAGGCCCGTGAAGCGATCAACCCCTTCTACCAGGCTTGTCTCGGCCACCTAGAGACGGCGATGGCAGATTTCGCCGAGGTCAGCGGACGCCACTACGCGCCCTTTGAGTATCACGGCCACGCCCAGCCCGAGCGTGTGATCATCGCCATGGGATCGGGCTGCCAGACTCTGGCCCAGACCGCCAATTACCTGGCAGCCCGCGGTCAGCGCGTAGGCGTGGTCAACGTTCGGCTGTATCGCCCCTTCTCGGTCGAGCGACTGGCCGAGATCTTGCCCTCCTCTGTACAGGCCATCGCGGTACTCGATCGCACCAAAGAACCAGGCGCTATCGGCGGCCCGCTCTATCAAGACGTGGTCACCGCCCTGGCCGAGGCACGCGACCAAGGTTTAGTCGCCGAGAGCTTCACGCCGCGAGTAGTAGGCGGACGCTACGGCCTGTCGTCAAAAGAGTTCAGTCCGGGCATGGCGCTAGCAGTCTTCGACGAGCTCTCGAAGCCCGAACCACGCAACCACTTTTCGATCGGTATTGTCGATGACGTCACCCATACCTCGCTGGAGTTCGATCGCAGCTTTGACATCGAAGACGACGATGTAACCCGAGCGCTGTTCTTCGGTCTGGGTTCTGACGGTACGGTAGGTGCCAACAAAAACACCATCAAGATCGTCGGTGACGGCAAGCAGCGCTACGCTCAAGGCTACTTCGTATACGATTCGAAGAAGTCGGGGGCACTGACGATATCCCACCTGCGCTTTTCACCAAAACCCATCGCTGCGCCCTATCTGCTGCGTGAGGCTGATTTCGTCGCTTGCCATCAGTTCTCTTTCCTCGATCGTTTCGACATGCTCGAGTACGCGGCGCCGGCAGCGGTATTCCTGCTCAACTCGCCCTTCGATGCCGAGGCGGTGTGGGATGAGCTGCCCCTCGAGGTCCAGCAAGCGATCATCGACAAGCAGCTGCGCTTCTACGTAGTCGACGCCTACCACATCGCGCGCAGCTCGAAGGTGGGGCCGCGCATCAACACCATCATGCAGACCTGCTTTTTCGCCATCTCTGAACTGCTACCAATCGATGAGGCCATCACCGCGATCAAAGACTCGATAACACACAGCTACGCAAAGAAAGGCGATGAGATCGTCGCCCGCAACTGCGACGCGGTAGACGTGGCGCTCAACGCCCTGCACCCCGTCAAGATCCCGGCCCAGGCCAGCTCCTCACGGCTGCGCCCTCCGGCGGTGTCGGCCGCGGCGCCAGACTTCGTACAGCGAGTTACCGCGGTAATGCTCGAAGGCAACGGCGACCTGCTACCGGTAAGCGCCTTCCCGGTCGACGGGACCTGGCCGCTTGGCACCAGTCGCTGGGAAAAGCGTAACCTCGCGCTGGAAATCCCGGTATGGGAGAGCGACGCCTGCATTCAGTGCAACAAGTGCGTGTTCGCCTGCCCCCACGCGGCGATCCGCGCCAAGGTCTTCGATGCGCCAGAGGCTGCTGCGGCGCCGTCTACTTTCAAGACCACGGCGTACCGCGGTCGCGACTTCGCCGACTCGCTCTATGCCCTACAGGTAGCCCCGCAAGACTGTACCGGTTGTGTGCTGTGCGTGGAGGTGTGTCCGGCAAAGGACAAGGCCAACCCGCAGCGGAAGGCGATTCACATGGAGCCACAGCGTCCCCTGCTCGAGGCCGAGTGTGACAACTACGAGTTCTTCCTCGCCATCCCCGAGCTAGACCGAACCCGGGTGCACATCGACATCAAAGGCTCGCAGTTGCTCGAGCCACTGTTCGAGTACTCGGGAGCCTGTGCCGGCTGTGGCGAGACACCCTACCTAAAGCTGCTCACCCAGCTATTCGGCGATCGCGCAATGATCGCTAACGCCACCGGCTGTACCTCGATTACCAGCGGCAATCTGCCAACAACCCCCTACACCACCAACCGCGATGGCCGCGGCCCGGCGTGGAACAACTCACTGTTCGAAGACAACGCCGAGTTCGGTCTGGGGATGAGACTGGCAGTGGATTTTCGCCGAGACCAGGCCCGCGGACTCATCGGTGCGCTAGCCACCGATCTCGGCGATGAGCTGGCCGGCGCGATTCTCGAAGCCGACCAGAGCAGCGAATCGGGAATCGCCGAGCAGCGCAAGCGCATCGAACTCTTGCAGCTGCGTCTAGCCCTGATCGACGGCGAACAACGCCACCGCGCCGACCAACTCGCAGCCATCGCCGAGTATCTCGTCGACAAGAGCGTCTGGCTAGTTGGCGGCGACGGCTGGGCCTACGACATCGGCTACGGCGGTCTCGACCACGTGCTCGCTGGCAAGCGTAACGTCAATGTGTTGGTGTTAGATACCGAGGTATACTCAAACACCGGCGGACAGCAGTCCAAAGCCACCCCGCTGGGAGCGGCGGCGAAGTTTGCTGCCGCCGGCAAGACCACCAATAAGAAAGACCTCGGCATGCTCGCGATGACCTACGGCAGCGCTTACGTAGCGCGTGTGGCTTTTGGCGCCAACGACCAGCAGACCATCCGTGCCTTCGCCGAAGCCGAGAGTTACCCCGGCCCCTCACTGATCATCGCCTACTCCCACTGCATCGCTCACGGCTACGACATGGCCTGTGGAGCCCAGCAGCAAAAGCTCGCTGTAGATTGTGGCCTGTGGCCGCTGTACCGCTTCGACCCCAGGCGCGCCGCCGAGGGCCTCCCCGTACTTCGGCTGGATAGCAAGCCGCCAAAGATACCGGCCACCGAGTACCTGCGCGGCGAGGCGCGCTTTCGCATCAGCGAAAAGTCCGACCCCGAGCTGTTTCAAGCCAGGGTCACGGCGATCGAGACAGACGCCGCCAGACGCTACCGCCTCTATCAGCAGCTAGCGTCCGCGTAAGCGTCGGCCTGCGCCTCATGGCCCATAGACAGCCTGGACCTCGGCAGCACACTGGCTGATCATACAGGCCGAATCACCGGCGGGACATAAATTAGTTACGCAGGCATACAGTTGGTCCAAAGCCGTGATGCAGGCGCTCGAGGACTGGCTCGCGCAGGCCTGGAAGCAGACCGGGTCGGCCGGATAGCAAGCCATAAAACAACTCACTTCTGCCGCGGTGCACGCCGACGAGCCCGTAGAACCGCCGCTGCCACCGGTACCGGTAGTGCCGCCGGCGCCACCGCTGCCGGGAGCGCTTTCCACACAGGCCTCGTCGATCTGAGCGTCGCAGTCATTATCGAGGCCGTCACAGAGCTCTACCGCTCCGGGGTAAATCGTCGGAGAGGAGTCATCACAGTCTCCACCCTGAGCAATGTATCCAGGCGGAGCTTGGCAGGCCAAGACACTGTCCCACGGGTCGCCGTAACCGTCACCGTCGCTGTCTAGGAAAAACTCCGTCTCTCCTAGTGCTCCAGCCTCATCGATTTGACCATCACAGTTGTTGTCGATGCCGTCTAAACAAACCTCGGTCGCTGCCGGATTGATCGCTGGGTCACTATCATCGCAATCAACCGGCCCTCCACACCCGGCCTGGGCATAGAAAGTATCAGCATCGGCGTCACTACAGGTGGGACAGCCTTCGTCCACCTGACCATCGCAGTTATCGTCGATGCCGTTACAAACTTCTAGAGCCCCTGGAAAGACCAGAGCATTCAAGTCGTCACAGTCTGAGGCCACATCAAAACCATCACCATCTTGGTCGGGACATATATATATGGGATCGAGCTCCGTCGTCTCGTCCTCGAGCACCACAACCGAACCGACGACGGCCAAGATATTGCCGTCGCGCGCGACAGCAATGCTGTAAGTGCCTGGAGTGACGTAGTCGAACACAAAGCTGCCGTCGCCTGAAGTGATGACGACGTACGACCTGCCTGGAACGTAAACTTGAAGGCCGGCTGCGGCCTCGGCTACACAAATCGCAATGTGACCGCTAATCGCCCCGGCCTCTTCGACGCGCCGCGCATGCGAATGATCGTGGTGGCCACGCTCTTGCGAGGCGACGCCCGGCAGGGGTAGCACCAGAGCCAATACCAAGACAAAAATAACCTTGCTGAACTGACGCATGCGCCTCTCCCTTGTCCGCGCAGGTGGCGGAAGCTCAATCAACGGCGGCTAGCGGCAGGCCCACTGTCAATACCACCCCGGCGTGGATATCGCAAAAACTAGTAGACTGGAGGAATCCTCCCCTGGGGGACTACCAGCGAAGACGAAGTCTCGGTGGCAACCTGAGAACTGAGCTTATGGCCAGACAGAGAGCGGTCCATGGCGGGCAGGTAGGTGAGCGAGATATCGTGATCACGAATATAGCCGACCACGACCTCGACGGCATCGCCAACCGCACGCTCAACCGTCACCTCGAGACCCTGGCAGTCCTCTAGGTACTCTCGGGCGCGATCGAGTTGATCGCGTCGGCCTACCCGGCGTACCACCTCTAAGACGTGAAGCTCGAGTTCCCTCTCCAGCGCCATGGTCGCAGCAATACGCAGCGCGGCACAGGCATCGCGGCTCTGGTCGAAAACCACCAACAGCTGGCGCGGAATGTCGGCGGCGGCATCGGCGACGAGCACCGGCACTGCGCTAGAGGCGAGCAGAGCGGTGGGTACCGAACCTAGACCACGGTGGCTCTCGCTCCAGCCAACACCGTGCTTGCCGACGACTACCAAATCGTGCCACTTGGTTTCGTTAACCAAGGCTTGGGTCGTCCATCCAGAAACAAGCTGAGTGGAGCAGGCGACGCCAGCCTGCTTACAGACCTTTTCGCTTTCGGCCAACACTGCACTCACGTCCTCACTAGGAGCGGGGGCGACCAGAGGCAGCTTACGTCCGTGCAGATGGATCAAGCGCAGATGGGCGCGGGTAACAGCGGCGAGCCAAATCGCGGCGTTCAACGCAGTGCGGCTGTTATCACAACCGTCTTGACCAACTAGTATCGAACGATACATGTCGACAACAACTCAGCTAGTGTAAGCTGAGTTGAACCTAACATACTCCTCGGTCAGATCCGAGGTAACCATAGTCGCACTCCCCTCGCCCTTGCCCACGGTCACCAACAGGGTAAAGGCGTCGCTTCGCATCACCTTGCGTGCCATCCGCTCGGCCTGGGGTGAGACCAAAGAACCGTCGCGAACCAGCGAAACATCATCGAGGTTGATGGCGAGTTGCGCCGTATCAAAATCCACGCCGGAATTACCGGCGGCCATGAC
>CAZPPZ010000010.1:0-18446 GCA_964588545.1 uncultured Myxococcales bacterium
GGTTGGCCGCGCGGGCTGTGCTCTGCCGCACTCACGCGCCGGCTGCGCGCCCCGGCCGGCCGCGCGGCTCCGCGCTCGACAGCGCCCTCGCCGCCGCTCGCGGCCTGCGGCGTTACGGCTTCCACGGCAGCTCGCATGCGTTTGTCGCTACCCAAGCAGCGGCCTACCTCGGCCGTCCTATCGAGACGCTGCGGCTAATCAGCTGTCACCTCGGCAACGGCGCTAGCGCTTGCGCCATAGAGTATGGTCACTCGGTAGAGACCAGCATGGGCATGACTCCACTAGAAGGGCTAGTCATGGGCACACGCTCCGGCGATCTAGACCCGGGGCTGGTACTGACTCTCGCCCGCGACTTGGGCATCGACGAAACCGAGCTGCTGCTCAACCATCGCAGCGGTCTCGCTGGACTGTCGGGGAGTAGCAGCGACCTGCGTGACATCGAAGCACGCGCCGCCGCCGGCGACGACCGCGCGCGGCTTGCCATAGCGGTGTTCGCCCACCGGGTGCGCAAGTACATCGGTGCCTACGCGGCCGTACTCGGCGGCGTAGACGCGGTGATAATGACGGGTGGAATCGCCGAAAACAGCGTATCGATGCGCCGCCGCATTCTTCAGCGCTTCGAGTTTCTCGGGCTACGTCTTCACGAGACCCGAAACCAAGATGCAGTGGTCAGCCACGAGGCGCCAGTCGCCGACGTCTCGGCGGAAAGCTCAGGGGTTCGCGCGCTGGTCATCGCGACCAACGAAGAGCTGCGTATCGCCCAGGAGACTCGCACGGTGGTCAGCGGCGGCAAGTCGGTGCAGTCGCCTGGCCACATCCCCATCGCCATCAGCGCACGTCACATCCACCTTAATCGAGAAACGATGGACACGCTGTTCGGCAAGGATAGCGAGTTGACCATCTACAAGGAGATCTCCCAGCCCGGCCAGTTTGCGTCGGGACAACGTGTGAGCCTCATCGGCCCGCGCGGTCGCATCGACGGGGTTCGCGTACTCGGCCCACTGCGCGCGAAGACCCAGGTCGAAATCTCTCGTACCGATGAATTCGGTCTGGGCGTGGATGCACCGATTCGCCGCTCAGGGCACGTAGAAGGCTCAGCACCCATCATTCTCGAGACCGAGCACGGCCGCGTCGAGCTAAGCGAGGGGCTGATCTGCGCGCGGCGCCACATTCATATGACACCCGATGACGCCCAGGCCTATGGCGTCGCTGCTGGTAACGAGGTAGAGGTGGCGGTAAATGGTGGCCCACGTGATCTCATTTTTGGTGACGTACTGGTTCGCGTCAACGCCGACTATCGGCTCGAAATGCATATAGACACCGACGAGGCTAACGCTGCCGAGCTATCCCCCGGCGCCGCCGGTGACCTAGTCTACACCCCCCCCATCGGCAACCCCCGCGCCACCCTCAAATCAAAGAGGGGATAAGTCCGTCACGTAACCCCTTGAAATACTTGCGATTCCACTTTTATGCGCAAATCACGTTCCCATATAAATCAGCTACTTAGAAGACGGACTTATCCCTATGTTTGAGTTTGATGAGACCCATCGGGCTATTGGCGAGGCTATACGTAAGTACTGCGACCAAGAGATCGAACCGCTGGTTGCCCAGATCGAGTCGGGGGAGGTTTCGGCCTTCGAGGTGATGCGCAAGCTCTCCGATGCCTTTGGAATGGAGGAGATGGTGGCGGCGCCGCTGCGCAAGAAGATCGAGCGCTTGCGCAACGCCGGCGCCCACGGTGCCCAGCGCAGGAGTTCAGACGAAACAGACAGCGGCGGTGTAGACAATCCAGAGTTGTCGGTGATCTTGGCCAGAGAACTGGCACGCGTAAGTCCGGGCCTTTGCCTGTGTGTGACGGCTAACCTGGGCTGCGGCGCGACCATCGCGGCCAGAGGCGACGCGGAGCTCATCGAGCGCTGCGCGATCCCAGTTATGACCCTGCAGAAGGTCGGGTGCTGGGCGCTTACCGAGCCCGATTGCGGATCGGATGCCTTTGCCATGCGCACTACGGTTCGGCTAGATGGCGACGAGGTAGTCATCAACGGATCCAAGATGTTCATCTCCAATGCCCCCGCAGCCGACGTCTTCTTGATATATGCCCGCCTGGCCGACCAGAACGTCACAACTGGCGACAAACGTGACAAGCGGCGCATCTTCCCGATCGTGGTCGAGCGCGGCTGCAAGGGACTGGCCTGCGGGCCGCCGATGGAAAAGATGGGGATGCACGCTTCGCCCACCAGTGAGGTTTTTCTCGATGAAGTCCGCGTTCCGCGCAACCATCTCCTTGGTGACCCTGACCATCCTGCGCGCGAAGCGGCCGAGGACACCCTGGCCAGCGAGCGCGCGGCCATAGCGGCGATGTGCTGGGGAGTAATCGAGCGTTGCCTCGACGACGCGATTTCTTACGCCATCGAGCGCCGACAGTTCGGCAAGCCGATTGCAGCCTTCCAACTCATCCAGCAGAAGCTGGCGCGAATGTGGGTAGCCCACGAAAACGTACGCAACCTCGTCTTCAAGCTCATCTGGATGCAAAAGAGCGGAAGGATAACCGAACGTGAGGTCAGCGCGGCCAAGTGGTACGCCACCGAGTCGGCCTGCGCGGTCGCACTCGAGGCCGTCCAGCTCATGGGAGGGGCCGGCTACACCCGTGAGCATGCCCCCGAGAGACTGTTTCGCGACATGAAGCTGTGGACCATAGGCGGCGGCACCAGCGAGATTCAACAACTAACCATAGCCAAAGATCTGCTCCGCAACCGTGGGTTTTTCATCGACCTAGCTGGCGGCTACGGTAATGATCGTAAATAACTGTCCTGTTCGCGCCGCTTCGGACCGGTAACTAATAATATCAGGTACTTAGAAGACGGACTTATCCCTATGCCAAAGAAGAAAATTAACGTTGGGGGGGCTAGTGGGTTTTGGGGGGATCATCACCGGGCAACGGCGCAGCTGCTGGCGGCCAAGCGGCTAGACTATATAGTTTACGACTACTTGGCCGAGATCACCATGTCGATCATGGCACGGGCGCGGGCCAAGGATTCGACAAAAGGCTACGCCACCGATTTTGTGAGCAGCGCGCTTGGCCCCAATCTGCGCGAGATCGCCAGCCAAGGCGTCAAACTAATCTCCAATGCGGGTGGGGTTAACCCCGGGGCCTGTGCCGAGGCGACCCAGAAGATCATCGAAGAGGCCGGGCTCGATCTCAAAGTCGCCGTGGTTAGCGGCGATGATCTCTTGTCGGAGCGCGACAAGTTTGCCCAACGTGGCATAGTCGAAATGTTCTCCGGCCAGACTTTCCCCGCGGCCGACTCAATAGCTAGTATCAACGCCTACCTCGGCGCCTTCCCGGTTGCCCAGGCTCTAGACCAGGGGGCTGACATCGTCATTACCGGCCGCTGCGTCGATAGTGCGGTTACCCTCGGGGCCTGTATTCATTCCTTTGGCTGGTCTGCCGATGAGTGGGACAAGCTGGCCGCGGGCACACTGGCCGGTCACATACTCGAATGCGGCCCTCAGGCCACCGGCGGGAATTTTACCGACTGGAGGCTCGTCGCCGACGGTATCGATCGTATCGGTTACCCGATAGCGGAGATCGCCGAGGACGGCGACTTCGTATGTACCAAGCCCGAAGGCAGCGGTGGGCTAGTGAGCGTAGGTACGGTCTCCGAGCAGATGCTCTACGAGATCGCTGACCCTCAAGCCTACATAGTTGCCGACGTTGTCTGCGACTTCTCCGAGGTCCGACTCGAGCAACAAGGGCCCGATCGGGTAAGCGTAAGCGGCGCGCGCGGTCGCCCTGCTCCCGACCGCTATAAGGTATGCGCGACCTTTGCCGAGGGCTTTCGCGGCGGCTTGCAAATGAGTTTTTACGGTTTGGAAGCCGAGCATAAAGCCCGCGCATTCGCCGAGGCGGTGTTTCGTAGCGCGTCGACGACGCTCGCCTCCTTCGGGCTGGCCGATTTCGAAGAGTCGAGCGTGGAAGTCTTAGGAGCCGAGAGCCACTACGGCAGCGCCAGGCAGATCGAAGGCGCGCGCGAGGTTGTAGTAAAGATTGCAGCCAAGCACGCAGAGCAGATAGGCATCGGCATTTTGCTCCGCGAAGTCGTCGGGCTTGGGCTGGCGACACCGCCCGGGCTGTCGGGGTTTCAAGGAGGTAGGCCCAAACCATCACCGGTGGTGAGGCTGTTCTCCTTCACGATCGACAAGAGCGAGGTGCCGATAACCGTAACCACCAACGGCGTTGCGGCCGTCTGCGAGGTAGCGCGCGGAAGCGCCTTCGACGCGGACACGCTCGAGCGTCCTCCGGCCCCGGCCCCCGACAGCGTAGAGGAGTCGACCACCCAAGTAGCACTGATCAAACTCGCCTGGGGACGCAGCGGCGACAAAGGCAACAGCGCCAACGTCGGCATCATCGCGCGCCGCCGCGAGTATCTTCCCTACATCTGGGCGGCGCTCAGCGAGAAAGTCGTCGCCGCCCGTTTCGAACATTTTCTCGAGGGCAGAGTCGAACGCTTCCTGTTGCCTGGACCGAACGCGATCAACTTCGTGCTCCACGATGTCCTCGGTGGTGGCGGGGTCGCTAGCATTCGCAGTGACTCGCAGGGGAAAGGTTATGCGCAGTTGCTCCTCGACCACCCGATCACCATTCCAGCCGCGATGGCGGAGGCCATCGTATGAGTACTTTTGCATCGAAGATTAGCCTCCAGTCCAAGAGCTTCGCGGGCAACCGCGCTGACATGCTCGAGCTGATCGACAGGCTCGGCGAACTCAACGGCCGAGGCCGTATCCGCTCGGAGAAACGCAAGCCTCGTTTTGTCGAACGCGGCCAGCTCACGCCACGCGAGCGGCTCTCACGATTACTCGACCCCGGCATGCCCTTTCTTGCCATCGGCAACCTCGCCGGTTACTTGCTCGACAACCCCGACGAGAGCAAGTCGATGCCCGGCGGCAACGCCATCGCCGGTATCGGCTTTATAAAAGGTGTGCGTTGCGCGATCGTTGTCAACGACAGCGGTATACAAGCCGGCGCGATCACCGCAGCGACCGGGTATCGCATAATTCGTACCCAGGAAATCGCACTGGCACAGAAACTGCCTTTCGTTCACCTAGTAGAGAGTGCGGGCGCGAACCTTATGGAGTACACCGTCGAAGGTTTTCTCGGCGGTGGCACACTGTTCGCGAATCTAGCGCGGCTCAGTGCTGCCGGCATACCGGTGGTAACGCTGCTGCACGGTTCATCTACCGCAGGTGGAGCCTACATGCCGGGCTTGAGCGACTATGTAGTCGGCGTAAAGGGACGCGGACGAGCGTTTCTTGCCGGCCCGCCGCTGCTCAAGGCCGCCACCGGTGAGATCGCCACTGAGGAAGATCTCGGTGGAGCACAGATGCACGCCGATGTTTCGGGCCTGGTAGAGTACCTGGCCGAAGATGACGGGCACGCGGTACTGCTCGGCCGCCAGGTCATCGAGCGATTACAGTGGAACAAACGCTGTCCGCGGCGTAGCCACGGCGACATACGCGAGCCCATCTACGACCCCGATGAGATCGCCGGCGTGGTTCCCCTCGATTATCGTAAGCCCTACGACGTTCGTGAAGTCGTGGCACGTGTAGTCGACGGCTCGGGGGTCCTCGATTTCAAGCCGCGCTACGGGGTATCGACGGTTTGTCTTCAAGCCCAGCTCTACGGCCATGCCATTGGTATCATCGGCAACAATGGCCCCATCGATCCCGACGGTGCCACCAAGGCCGCGCAGTTTATCCAGCTCTGCGACCAGGCCGACACGCCACTTGTGTTTCTGCAAAACACCACCGGCTACTTGGTAGGAACCGAGTACGAGCGCGGCGGCATGATCAAACACGGCTCGAAGATGATTCAAGCGGTGACTAACGTCTCGGTACCACGTCTGACACTGATGATCGGCGCCAGCTACGGCGCCGGCAACTACGGAATGTGCGGCCGTGGCTACGACCCCGATTTCGTTTTTACCTGGCCAAACGCCCGCACCGGCGTCATGGGTGGTGACCAAGCCGCCAAGACCATGTCTATAGTCCTCGAGGGCACGGCTAAGACCCGGGGCATCGAGGTTGACGCCGCCACCATGACACAGCAAGCCGAGATGCTGGCGAATCATTTCGATTCCCAGTCCGACGCCTTCTATACCTCGGGCCACCTGCTCGATGACGGCATGATCGATCCACGCGACACCCGCAAGACTCTAGGCTTCCTTCTCGATACGGTCTGGGAAGCGAGACACCGCGAGCTAAAGCCCAACAGCTTCGGCGTCGCACGGATGTAGACACAGCAACTATCACGCGAGGCTCATATGTTAGAACTGCCCAAGACCGACCATCTCATCACCGAAGTCGACACTGAGTGGCTGACCATCTGGTTCAATCGTCCCGAATCGCGCAATGCCCTCTCGAGCGAGCTTTCCAGCGAACTACGCCTTGTTCTAGAAACTGTTCGCGGCGAGCCAGCGCTGCGCGGCATCACCCTGCGTGGTAAGGGCGGGGTGTTTTGTGCCGGCGGCGACCTCAAGGGCTTCAAGAATATTCTGCAAGGAGAGAGCCAGAGCCGCACCAACGTGGTTTCCGCAAGCCGCGCCGCCGGGGAGCTATTCACGCTGATAAACACCATGCCGCAAGTCGTCGTCATGCTCGTAGAAGGAGCAGCGATGGCCGGAGGACTGGGCCTGTTATGCAGTGGCGATGTAGTCGTGGTAACCGAGGATGCGAAGTTTGCGCTTACCGAAACCACGCTGGGAATAGCTCCCGCGCAAATCGCCCCCTTCGTCGTTCAGCGTTTGGGTTTGAAGACGGCTCGACGGCTGATGCTGACAGCGGCGCGTTTTGACGGCAGTGAAGCCGCTAGGCTCGGGCTTGCGGATTTCGTGGTCGCCAATGCCGATGGTCTAGCCAGCGTAGAGGTCGATATCCGTAAACAGGTCAGACGCTGCGCACCCATGGCCAACGCCATCACCAAGAGGATAGTACACGCCACCTCGTACCTAGACGGCGAGGAGATGATTGATTTTGCGGCCGCGGGTTTTGCCGACTGCATGCTCGGCGACGAGGGTCGCGAGGGCATTACCGCTTTCATCGAGAAACGAAAACCCCGTTGGGCTGACCAAGGCTGAGTAGCGACGGTGACAAACAAAGTGGGTACCACGGCTTTCGAAAGTATTCTGGTCGCCAACCGTGGCGAGATCGCACTGCGTGTCATACGCAGCGCCAAGGCGCTGGGGTATCGGACCATCGCCGTCTACTCACAAGCCGACGCCGCGGCGCCGCACGTAGCTGCAGCCGATCAAGCGCTGCTGCTCGGACCGGCACCAGCCGCCGATTCTTACCTAGACGTCGCCAAGATACTGGCTGCTGCCGCGACTAGCGGCGCCCAGGCGATTCATCCTGGCTACGGTTTCCTCTCAGAGAACTCACGCTTCGCTCGTGCCTGCACCGATGCCGGTCTGGTGTTCATCGGACCGCCTGCTAGCGCGATCGAGTTGATGGGCAACAAGGCCGAGGCCAAGCGCCTGATGCTCGCCAGTGGCGTGCCATGCGTGCCCGGTTACCAGGGTGATGATCAGTCGCAGAAGGCCTTGGTCAAAGAGGCCAAACGCGTCGGTTTTCCGCTGATGGTCAAGGCGGCGGCCGGCGGCGGCGGGCGCGGTATGCGGCTGGTCGACAACAGTGCCGATTTGCCACGAGCGCTGCAGCTAGCCAGATCCGAGGCCGCAAATGCCTTCGGCTGCGACCAACTGATCATCGAGAAAGCCATCGTCCGACCGCGACACGTCGAGATTCAAGTGCTGGCCGACGCTCATGGCAACGTAATCCATCTAGGCGAACGCGACTGTTCGGTGCAACGGCGTCACCAAAAAGTCGTCGAAGAGGCCCCCTGCCCGATCATGACGGCTAAGCTGCGCCAAGCGATGGGGGCAGCCGCACTCGAGGCGGCGCGCAGCATAGATTACCAAGGTGCGGGTACGGTGGAGTTTCTCGTTGACGAGAGCGGCGAGTTTTATTTTCTCGAGATGAACACCCGGCTTCAAGTCGAGCACCCGGTCACCGAGCTGGTCACCGGCCTGGACCTAGTCGCTCTGCAGATCGAGATCGCCCAGGGACAAGAGCTTGGTCTGTCCCAAAGCGAGGTTTCGATCAATGGCCACGCCATCGAGGTTCGCCTCTATGCAGAAGACCCAGAGCAGGACTTTCTGCCAAGCACCGGGGTCATCGATCTTTGGCACCCGCCCTGCGTGCAGCACGTTCGCGTGGATGCCGGAGTCGAAACCGGACTCGAGGTCTCTCCGTTCTACGATGCCATGGTAGCCAAGATCGTTGCCTGGGGTGACACCCGCGAGGTCGCACGACGCCGCCTCATCGAAGCACTAGAACAAACAGCGCTGTTCGGGCCGCGCAGCAACCGCGACTTCTTGATCGCTGTCCTGCGCAACCCCACCTTTGCAAGTGGCCAGGCGACCACCGGCTTAATCGCCGAAGAATTGAGCGGCCCTGATATTCTCTCGGCGTCAGTGAACTTCGAACAGCTCGCCGCGGCGGCGGTCCTCCAACACCACCACGACTACACAAGCGCGGTCGCTCACGCGGTATCTGTGCCTGAGCAGTTGAAGAACTGGAGCAGTAGCGGCTTACTTACCACCAGTTATAGCTACGCGCTTGCCGACGACAGGGTCGACCTGACGGTATCCGCGTGCAGCCAAGACCGCTACCTGGTAACTCGAGATCGATGCGAAGGACAGCGCTCTGAACCGCTGAGCGTGGAGCTGATCGACTGCCGAGCGGGTACCGCCGAGCTTGTGATTGGTGAGCATAGAACGCGAGTACTTACATCGGTGAGCGATTCGGGCCGAATCCACCTCGCCAGTAACGGCCACAGTCTATGCTTAGATAACCTGCTCGCCAACATTGCGGTGGCCTCCGAGAGCGTCGGTGGCGGACGCGTGCGCGCACCGATGCATGGGGTGTTGATCGAGGTCGACGTGGTTAAAGGAGACGAGGTCGCGAAAGGAAGCCGTGTTGCCGTACTCGAGGCAATGAAAATGCAGCACGAGATCCTCGCCGAGGTCGACGGGGTAGTAACAGGGGTCCTGGTCAAGACCGGAGACCAAGTAGCCGCTGATGATCTCATAGCCGAGATCGAAGACGCCGCTGGAGACTGATTATGAAATCGCGAATTTGCGACATGCTCGGAATCGAGTTCCCCCTGCTTGCTTTCAGCCACTGCCGAGACGTCGTCGCCGAGGTGTCGCGTGCCGGCGGCTTCGGGGTATTCGGCGCCGTGACACTGCCTCCTGATCGACTCGAAGAAGAACTGTGCTGGATCGACGAGCACATCGGCGGCAAGCCCTACGGTGTCGACCTCATCGTCCCCAACAAGATCGAGGGCAAAGGCCAGGACATAAGCGCCGACGATCTTCTAAAGATCGTGCCCGATGAACACAAGGCCTTCGCCGCCAAGATTCTCGAGGAACACGGCGTTTCATCAGACGACCTCGAGGAGACACGACGCAGCCAAGCTGGCTTCGGTGATAATCTACGCGAGTCGGGTGCGGCCAAGCTTCTTCAGGTTGCCTTCGACCATCCGATAAAACTGATAGCCAACGCATTGGGGGTACCGCCCAAGATCATGCTCGATATGGGCAAGCAACACGGCGTGGCAGTTGCGGCGTTGGTTGGGGCCCAGAAGCATGCGATTCGCCAGGTAGAAGCCGGTGTCGACATCCTGGTGGTATCGGGCGGCGAAGCCGGCGGACACTGCGGCGACGTATCGACCTTGGTTTTGGTGCCTGAGATCCATGAAGCGATCCAGGCTTACGGTGACACCCCCATCCTTGCCGCCGGTGGCATCGTCACCGGCCGGCAGATGGCCGCGTGCATGGCGATGGGAGCATCCGGCGCCTGGACCGGGTCGGTATGGCTGACCACCAATGAGGCTGAGACCAACCCCGTAGTTAAGCAGAAGATGCTCGCCGCTGGGTCTCGCGACACCGTGCGTTCACGCAGCCGCACCGGCAAGCATTCGCGCCAGCTGCGCTCCCCGTGGACCGACGCCTGGGAGAGCGGCACTGGCCCCACTCCGCTGCCGATGCCTCTGCAGTCCTTCATCAGTGAGCCCGCGCTTAGAAAAGTCGACAAGCTCGCCGAGGGCGGCCACCAAGGGGCAAAGGAGCTGGCTACCTACTGGGTGGGACAGGGTGTAGGCATGATGAACCAGAGCAAGTCGGTTCGTGCTGTCGTCCAAGAGTTCAAGGAAGATTTCTTGACGGCCCACGAACGGCTCTCGCGCTATCTGAGCGAGTGATTAAGGCCGAGGCAAGTAGCATGTTTCAACAGCCAAACGATTTTCGTGACGAGAGTGAAGCCCTGTATCAACTTCTCAAACCTCTTGAAGATAGCGATTTCGAAAAACCCTCGCAGTTCAAGCGATGGACCATCAACGACGTCATCGGTCACCTTCACGTTTGGAACCGCGCTGCCGACCTCTCTCTCGGTGATGCCGAAGCTTTTTCGCGCTTCCGCGATGATCTGTTCGCTGCCATACAAGCCGGCAGCAGCATCACCGAGTTTGAAAAGGGCTGGCTCGACCAATGCGCAAACCGTGAGAGGCTGGAACAATGGCGCGGCTTCTACTTGGAGATGTCCGAGCGTTTCGCCGTCGCTGATCCCAAGCTGCGGGTTGCGTGGGCGGGTCCCGATATGAGCGTCAGGTCGAGTATCACCGCACGGCTGATGGAAACCTGGGCGCATGGACAAGAGCTCTACGATCTTCTCGGAGTCGAGCGCGTCGACAGCGACCGCATCAAGAATATTGCCGTTCTCGGTGTTAACACCTTCGGCTGGACTTTCATCAACCGAGGAATAGAGATTCCCAGCGACATCCCCCAGGTTCGCCTGAGAGCCCCTTCTGGGGAAACTTGGGTTTGGAACGAAACCAACAAGGACAACCTGGTCGAGGGTAGTGCCACCGAGTTCTGCCAGGTAGTCACCCAGGTGCGCAGTCGCGCCGATACTAACCTGAGGGTCGTTGGCGAAGTAGCAGAGCGTTGGATATCTATCGCCCAGTGCTTCGCCGGGCCACCGGAAGACCCCCCGGCCCCGGGTACACGCTTCACCATCATTTGAGACAAGGAGATAGCAACACTATGGAACTCGACAGCGTAGATGAACTTCTAACCACCACCCGCTCGGTACGTAAACGTCTCGATCTGACGCGGCCGGTGGAACCCGAGATCATAGAGCGCTGTATCGAAATCGCCATCCAGGCTCCCACTGGTTCCAACCAACAGGGCTGGGCTTTTGTGGTGGTCACCGACGACGACAAGAAGAAACAGCTTGCCGACATCTACCGTAGAGGTGCCGAGATCTACATCTCGATGCCCCAGCCCGAGCACGACGCAGACGACCTGAGAACCGAGCAGCGGCCACGAATAACCGAATCGTCGATGTATCTGCTCGAGCACATGCACGAGGCGCCGCTGCTGTTGCTACCGTGCATCAAGGGCCGCGTCGAGACCATGCCTCAAGTCGCCCAGGCCTCGGCCTACGGCTCGATTCTGCCAGCCGCCTGGTCGTTCATGCTCGCCGCCCGTGCGCGCGGACTTGGCTGTGCCTGGACCACCATTCATCTCTTTCATGAAAAGGAAGCTGCCGAGCTTCTGGGGATTCCCGACGACTACACCCAGGCGGCACTGCTGCCGGTAGCCTACTTCACCGGCGAGAGCTTCCGCCCCGCCAAACGTGTACCGGCAACACAGCTAACCTACTGGAACAGCTGGGGAGCAGCGCGCTAGCCACACCGGCGCCTCCCCTGCCCCCCTAGCCCACTCAGACTTGACAAGGACGGGCCGCAGAGCACAAACTAACGAACGTTTGTTTGTGTGGTCGAGACAGGCTCAGCCTCGGCCGGGAAGGAGTTCTAGGGTGGACGAAAAATTCAAAGCCATCGTCATTGGCAGCGGCCCCGGCGGCGCGTCGTGTGCAACCCTGCTGCAAAAACGCGGCGTCAACACCGTCTTGATCGAGAAGAACAACCTACTCGGTGGCAAGATGATGAGCGTAGACAAAGACGGCTACGCCTACGATCTGTTTCCTCACGGCCAGGTGCCGATGCGTGGCAACGCCTTCGAGCAGCTCTTCGCCGAACTCGGCGTGAGTGACGATTACCGGCCTGCACTCGAACCCGACGATCAACGCGAGATGATCACGCTGTGTTACCGGCGTGGCGATTGGAGCGACTATCGAAAGGTCAAACAGGGCCAGGCCATGGCCGACGCCTCACCGTTCTTCAAGCTCTGGGATTTAAGCGAGGAGGAACAGCAACAAACCATTGCTCTGATGGCCGAGATCGCGGTCATGGAAGACCAAGAAATTGGCGAGTTCGATAGCATCACCATGCACGACTGGCTGGCCGACCACCGCGTCCCCTCGCCGCTGTACAATTACTTCGGCTTCCACGCCAACGCATCACTGGCCGAGCCTCTGGACTTGGTGGCCGCCTCCGAACAACTGCTGATCATGAAACAGCTGATGCTCAACGGTGGCGGCGGACAGTACAAAGGTGGTTTCGCGATGCTCACCAACGTGATGATCCGTGAGTTCGAAAACAACGGCGGCGTCATCATTCGCAACAACAAAGTACACAAAATCATCATCGAAGACGGTCGCGTGGCCGGCGTGACCACCGAGAAGGGGACACTGCGTGCACCAGTGGTCGTCAGCAGTGCCGGGATCCAGCCCACGGTGCTCAAACTGGTGGGCGCCGAGCACTTCGACCACGCCTACGTGGACTACGTCAGCAAACTGGTGCCGGGTCTCGGATTTACCAGCATCCGCTATTTTCTCGACAAACCGGTTATGGACACCGCTATCTACGTAGCCTGGTCGGACGACAGTTGGTGGAATCTAGAGCGTTACAATCGTATCAAGAACGGCGAGATGCCCGACGAAGTAATCCTTTTCATGTGCAACCACTCGTTCTACGACGCCAATGCGGCGCCTCGTGGAAAACAGATGCTGGTCTCCGGAACGATTTGTTCTCCCGATCCCGACGCCCCCGAGATCGAGTTCCTGTGGAAGAAGATGGATGAACAGATGCAGGCGTTCTTCCCCGAGATATGGCGCGCAACCGAGCGCAAAGAATACAACGGACCGCGAGAGATCCGCGATTTGACCCGCGATAGCGTCGTCGCCGGACAGGGCGGCGAATGCGTAGGCCTCGGGCAAATCGCAGGTCAGTGCGGTTCTCTCAAGCCCAAGAGCGAAACTTCGATTCCCGGCCTATTTATCGCCGGCGCCGATGCCGGCTCCAAAGGAATGGGAACGCACCAGTCGGCGCTGTCGGGAATGGCGGTGGCGGGCATGGTCGAGGGCTACCTGCGTCACCCAGACAACGGCGCTGATACCGACGCCAGCTGTCAAGCGACATAGATCAGCACGGGCGGCTACCGCGCTACTGCGGCAAGCTGCGCGGCGGAGCCTCCTTCAAGTCTCCTTCGAGAGACTTGAGGAATTCTACAAGGTCGGCCTTTTCCTCGGCCGTCAGCCCAAGCTTAACAATCTTCGCGTCGAGCCACTTGTTAGCCTCACCACCACGGTCGTAGAGCTCAACAACTTCCTCGAGCGTCTTGACGCTTCCATCGTGCATGTAGGGAGCCGTCTTTAGCAGGTCGCGCAACACCGGGGTCTTGAACGCGCCCTTATCCTTCTCTTCTTTGCTCACACCATAGCGTCCAAGGTCAGGCTCATCCGCCCCCATACCCACACCAATATTGTGAAAAAGACCGTCGGTAAGATTAAAACCGACGTGACAGCGAGTGCACAACGCCTTGCCCTCGAAGAGTTCGAGCCCGCGCTTCGCCGCCTCGCTTAGCGCATTCTGATCTTTGGCGTAAACATAGCGGTCCCACGCTGAATTGCCCGAAAGAATAGTTCTCTCATAAGTGGCTATCGCTTTGGCGATTCTTTCGATGGTAACACCATCGTCACCAAACGCTGCCGCAAAATAGGCTGCATAGCCATCAACCCCAGCGATCGTCGCAGCAGCCGCCTCAAGGGTGTTGGCCATCTCCACAGGATTTTCGATCGGCCCCTTGGCCTGGTCTTCCAGCGAAGGCGACCTACCATCCCAAAACTGGAAGTAGTTAAACGCACTGTTGATCACAGTAGGGGCATTGCGACCGCCCTTCTGTCGCTTGAAACCGCTAGAAAACTGCGCCTGGTCGGTAAAACCCTTGGCCGGATCGTGGCAGGTCGCGCAACTCACGGTAGCATCGACCGAGAGACGGGCATCAAAATACAAGAGTTTGCCCAGCTCCACCTTAGCGGCACTCATCGGATTGTCCTCGGGCACCACCAACGCGTCCCCGTCGATTCCCAGCGGAAAGGTAATAGAGTACCCGCTATCATCACTGGCGTAGACGGCAGACGCCGCGAGCACCGTGACGATCGCAAATACCATGACTGATACAATCGTAAAGCGGCTCATAGTGACTCCTTCATACCTTTGTTGCGCACAAATCACCACCGGTCTAGTTATTGCGTGACCGCGTTTTGCGGAATTTATCACGCAGGACTCGCTGATGACACGCACCATTACCGGCTCGATCGACGACGCTGACATCCGCCATTTTCAAGACACCTTCTTGTACACCGACGAAGGCATCCTCGTCGACCGCATCAACAGCCTCGATGCCGAGCAGAACCTAATCGAGGCCGAACTCGATACCACCCGGCCCCTTCCTTCGAGCGCCCACCAGCGAGTAAGCGACTTACACCCGGCCCACGTAGCTGCCGGCGATCTACTGATGGTCACCGGTACGCTCGGCTTCATGCACGCGTGGTTTTTCCACGGCTGCCGATGGGATCAGGGGTGGAGCGGATTCGGCACCAACATTCACCGTGCCGACTTCCGCGGTCTGGCACAAATAGGACCGCCGCTTAGCCTGGAGTCGCGCGAGACACGCAGCCGTGTCGGGTCATCCCGGGTGGTGCTGCGCTACACTTTCCGCTTCACCCAAGCGGATCGGGTGATCTACGTCGGCGATCAGACCGCAATGTTCTTCAAGAACAGAAGTCTTGGCTGACGGCGACGAGCAGCGACCCCTGTCTTACACAAACATCAGGTCGTGTAGGTGGTAGAAACCTATAGCCACGCCGAGCCCCACCGCCAGCCCTAGCCACGGTAGCTCGGAAGCAACCAGCCGGGTTTTGCCGGTAGCGATTGCGACAAACGGGAATAGAGACGTCTCTTCGAAGAATGCTCCAAGAGCCTCTTTGTCGGTGACACGTTTGCGGGCATCCTGGTGCATACAGCCGAGTACAGAGAACAGCCCGAGCCCGCCAAAGAATGCTACATCGCTCAAGAACCCGTTGATCAACAGGTGGGCCGGCGCCAACACAGCAAAGGGAATGAACAACGGATGGCGGGTTATACGCGTCAGTCCGCGCGCCCGCACACTCCCTCCCGCACCCATCATAGCCGGGCTGGGCTGGAAGAATGACGCAACTGCCAAGGTGAAACATGCACCCGAGAGCAGCAACACCAGCGTGGGCAGACCCGGCACAAAACTCAGATTCCACAGCAGTGGACCCGAATGTCGATTGCTCACGTAGGTCTGCACCAAAGGAAAGAAGGTAACTAGCGATACCAACGAGTAGACACCGAGGAAGCCGCGCTCACCGAGACGCTCGATCAGCAAAGGCCTGAATCGCAACGACGACATCAACACGTGGGAACCACCAAAGGCCAGCCACAGCACACTTATCAATAGCCACGCTTGCATAACTTATCCTCCAGAGAGCCACTGCTCAGGGGTACGGGCTACGCCGTCGAAGACCGTCCACGCAACGTCACGCAACGCGCGAAGATCGTGCAGCGGATCGCCGCGTACAATAACCAGATCGGCACGCTTGCCAGGCTCTACGGTGCCAATCTCGTCATCGATACCCATCATCTCGGCCGCCACGCGAGTCGCGGACTCGAGTACCTCAGAAGGAGCCAGCCCGGCGCGCCCCACCAACTCGATTTCACGAATGGTCGTAGGGCCGTGAAACTCAAAGAGCATCATCGGCCAGTTGCCCGAGTCGCTGCCAATAACGATCGGCACACCCGCAACATGAAAACGTTTGATCGCGTTGCCGACGTTCTCGAGCTGCGACTCGAATTCCGCTTGGGTGACCAGCACGCGGGCGAGCAAGCCGTTCAATAAATTGGGGATCCACCGGGGCGTGCTCACTGCGACCAACGCCCGGGCCAAACGAGCCTGCGCCCGCGACGAGCCGGCAGTCTCGCGCTCCAACGCTGGGACCATGGCCTGAATAAACGGATCGTCGAGGTGTTCAGGATGATAGCTCATGAGCATCGAGTCGTAGATCGACAGAGTAGTCATGACATAAGCGCCGCTGGCGACAAGTCGCTCGACGAAGCCCCGAGGAGGCGCAGCCTGCTCGAAGCCGGCGTGCACCAGCACATGCGCGTGCATATCCAGGGCAATACGCTGTTCTTCCTCGGAGAGCCCGTGCACATAGATTGGCAGTTTTTTCGCAGCTGCGGCCGCTACGATCTCGGATCGCAGCTCGGGAGGGTGAACCGGCCAGACCTTGAACGGCCCGAAGCCGAACTCGATTGGCACTTTCACGCCAACCACAGGCAGCCCTTCGGCTTCGGAAAAACGCTCTTCTATGTCTCTACGGTTGGACACCGGGTCGAGAACGATGCCCACGCTCGGGTCGTTGATATAACCACCGGGGGTCACCAACATCGGTGCGAGGTTATAGACCCGCGGCCCCACAGCCCCCGCGGCCAAGATAGCCTGGATGCGGCGCAGTTGGTCAGGATCACCGCCGGTATCCAAAGTAGCGGTCACACCACAGGCGAGGTAAGCGCGCAGATGGTGACGCCACAACTCTTCGCTGAGCTCATCGCTGTCGTTGCGGTGGCCGCTTCCGGGCACCGAGGTCAGATGTACGTGCGCATCGATCAGCCCCGGGAGTACCGTCGCTCCGCCTACATCCAAACGTAACGCGCCTGGCGCACGGATATCGCGCCCGATCGCGTGGATGTAGCCGTCGCGAATCTCAATCGACACCCCGAGTCGAGGCGCGACGCCCGTGCCATCGATGAGTCGGGCGTTGGTGATCAACAGATCGGCGACGTCGGCGTTGGCGCCGGGCGCCGCGGCAACAACCAGAATCAAGGCAGCGCTCCAACTAAACATGCGGCACAGCGGCCGTGCCGGTTGAGCACCGCGCCAAAGCGAGATCATCCCTGCAAACTTCATAAGCGTACAGGTCCGCTATCGTGGGTGTGAGGTTGTAGCAAGGCAAAGCCACGGGACGGCCCGCATCGGCGCCGTCCCGTGACTCTAATGGTTTTGGTCAGGCGACCATGTCTTTGAGTTTCTTCAGCGGGGTTACGCGAATCTTCGTGGAAGCGGGCTTGGCCGCTATGTCCATCATCTCGCCCGGACGGAACGGGTTGGGAACGTTCTTCTGCGCCTTACGCGCAGGCTTCTTGACGGTCTTGACCTTGAGCAGCCCCGGTAGCGTAAACTGCCCAATCGCGCCCTTCTTGACGTGCCGTTCGAGCACACTGCCCAGTTCGCTGAATACCGCGGAGACCTCTTTCTTGGTCAGCTCGGTGTTCTCGGCGATCTCCGCAAAGATCTCGGACTTGGTCATTGCTTTCTTCACTGTCGTCGGTTTCTTAGCCATATACCCCTCTCCAGTCACGTTATCGTAAGTTAGTAATTATCCGCTGGGACCTACTCCACATCCCCGTGCATCAGGTCCAACGCGATAACGGAATTTCCATCAGAGCGGCACCCGTTTCAAGCCCTACACTGCATTTTTTTGTTCATTTGACCCCTATTTTTCCAGTGCCAAATGTGCTTAGCCCAAATACAGGCTCGCAACCTGCCCAGGACAAGGCCGCGACCGTTTCGGAAGTTAGCGGAATCATTGAGAACGTTACCTCTGAAACGCACCGGTCTCGAGAAACGCGGCCACCTGCGTGTGGACTTCTGGAGAGTTCATAATGAAGGTGTGCGTATGATTGAGCACAAGAAAGTCGCGCATTCCTTCAACCCGCGTCCGCTCAACCGCCACCGCACCATCATCGTCGCCCGGGATCAGCCACGAGAACAGCGGGTTGACGCTGGAGTTACCCGCTATCACCCCCAGCTCAAAAGTAACTCGGCCGAGCCGCGCGGTGATGGCTTGGGTACCTGTGCCCAACCCCACACCAGTCGGCCCGAGCACGCCAGCCAGCAGCGGAATATCGGCCAAGGCATCCACCACCTCACTCCCGCGGTTAGGCGGCGCAAGCATCACCACCCGACCCAGCTCAGCGGGGGAATGCTCCCGCAACCATCCCCGCAGCACTATGCCTCCGAGCGAATGAGTCACAAAGTGCAGAGGTCCGGGCTGCGCCA
>CAZPPZ010000010.1:18546-30843 GCA_964588545.1 uncultured Myxococcales bacterium
GCTGCGCCACAGGCCATGCAACAACACCACCGTAGCACGCTCTGGCCGCACATCATCCGCAGCGGTCACGGCAACACAATCGCTGCTCATGCCCAAGGACAACAGCACAGCGATGAGACGGACACCGACCACATGCACATCAATGTTAGTGCTCGCCACTCTACAACGCGAGGAACGGAATCGGCGTGTACGCGGTGTAGGAATTACCCTCGGCGTCGGGGATCGGCGTTGCCTCGAATAGGCCACCTCCAGGCTGGACGTTGGCGTTGTTTACATTGAGCCAACGCTCGAGGATCGTCCCGTAGAGATCGCGGAAGTCGTGCGTCATCCTGAGGTCATCGTCGTTACTTGGACGCGGGTCTGCAAACTGCGGATGGGCACCATACTGACCACCGAGAACCGCATCGCCGATTACGAACTGCGGTGATGCTGCTCCGTGATCGGTACCTGCCACGCCAGCCGAGAGCGCGTTCTGGCGTATCGTCCGTCCGAACTCCGAAAGCGTAACGATCACCAGTTTGCTCGCGAGGTTGCCGGTTAGGTAGCCCTGGCCCGAGTACTCGGCTGGAAGCGCAACCGTCTGATTCATCTCGTTGTAGAGCTGTGCCGCCGCCTGCGCCACTGTGTAGAGCAGGGTGCTGTGAAAGAACCCCTGCTCTTGGTTGGAATGCGAATCAAAACCCCCGATACCGACGTGGAAGAAGCGCGCTCCTACGTTAGCGCGGATCGTCGCCGCCACATGGCGAATATCGCGCATGAGTTTGAGGCCACTGACCCCAGGGTTGTCGCTAGGGTTGAGCGGTGAGTTGTAGACCAGCTCGTTATTGCGGTTGTACGAACCATTGGCGTCGAGCAGCAGAGCCTCGACTTTGCCGGCGTTGTTAAGCGTACCTGCCGGGGTCTTCCCCGGCAGGTAGTATTCCTGCATCTTATCGACAGTCGCGATCCCGGTCTGTCCAATCTTTACGAGCTCGGGAAAAATCCCAGGGTCGCTATTATCCGATATGTTGTAGAGGTCACGGAACTTGGCCTGGATGAGCGTCGCTTCGTGCTGTGCTGGGAACTTCAAATCGGAAAGCCGATTGAAGGCGAAGATACTGGTCTGTGTGGGCGTAAACAGTGGATTGACGGAGTTATCGATTACCACTCCCGGAACTTCAGTTGCTCCAAAACCAGCCAGCGTCAGGTAGCGCCCCAGCCAGCCCAGCCCACCAGTGCCGGTGGGGTCACCGGTGTACCAGATCTCTTCGCTGCGGAAATGCGAATGGCTGGGGTAGGGATAGTGGACTCCGTGAACCACGGCGACATTGTTGTTGGTGGTGTAGAGGTCATGAAGAGCTTTCATCGCCGGGTGCAACGCGTACTCATCACCAAGGGAGTCGCTACCGATCGACAGCGGGCCCGAGCCCGGCGGGACTACTCCAAGGCCTGAGTAGTCCGACATGTTGAGATCGGCAGTCGGGTCATCAGCAGCTGATAACGGCAGCCGTAGCGTCGGCCGGAAGCCTTCGTACAGCGAGCGCTGGACGCCGCTGAGGGGATAGACGGTATTGATCCCGTCGTTGCCCCCGAACATCTCAACAAACACCACAATCGCGTCACTCGGACCCGCGGCGTAGGCAACGTCAGTCCCTGGGAGAAAACGCATGTGCGGTGCAGCAACACCGAGCGCAGCCGCCGCGGCGCTGCGCTTGAGGAACTGTCTTCGTGTGATCTTCTTGGCCATCGGCTTTCTCCCTGGAACTCGCTAGAAGACTTGGTTCTCGGCCGATTGAAGCGCCAGCGCGATGACTCCACGCACCTTCACGGTCATGTCATTGGTGAATTCATCACTGAGATCGAGGGTCGTCGTCGCACCGTCATCACTCGCATAAGCAACGAGCACGTCTTTTTGAGTTTGCAGCAATGCCATCGCGCCCTGGTCCATACCCAATTGCACGAGAACAGCATCAACCACGTCGGCCACCGGTACCGCTGCCTGTCCCAGTGGGAACCCCTCGTGAAATTTTCTGAACTTGATCCGGCTCGAGCCAAAATCAGCGGCCGCAAGCAGCTTGGCAAAATCGAGACGCTTGAGCAGTGTACCACTGGTAATCCAGTTCAGTCCGCCCGGCCAACCGGCGACGTTTGGCGGGTTGAACAACGTCATCCCCATCTGTGACAGCAACTCTCCGAGTTCGGCATCAGCCTCACCTACATACTTGGCGTTGCTGCGGACACCGAGACGCCGCAGCGCTTGAACGACAAAGTCGGTAGGGTTGGCCACCGTGCGAGTCTTGGCGGTGATGCTGTAGAACTCATCGTTGGTGAACACGTCAAACAACAGGGTCTGCATTTCGTAACCACTGGCAAAAAAGTTATCGGCGATCGGCTCCAGCGTCGCTCTTAGTCCCGGCACCGGCGCGGGATATGCGTACCATTCCCAGACTTTGCGAGCGACGAACATCGCACACTGGTTGTGTCCTCCAACGTTAAACTTCTCGTCCATTACATGCGTCAAGACGTCGTCGCCGGGGTTGGCACTCACGTAAGGCTGGTCGAAGCGCCAGGTGTTGGCCACCTGGCCGAAGAGAACGATGTCATCAGGAGTCGAATCAGCGGTATCGCTGTAGGCCCCACCGTCCCAGCCCTCGATCACGAACACCCCGGTCTCTCGCTTGACGTCTATGTCCAACCAACCGGTACTCACGCGGGCAAGGGCGTGAACATCATTCTCGTCGTAGTTGGGCAGTGCAGGATCATCGAGACCGTCGGCGGCCATCTCGAAAGGGCCGAGGGTAAACAGCTCCATGAGTTCGCGGCCCCAGTTCTCGTTCGGGCTGGCGTGGATGCCGTCTTGAGTGGCGGCGTTTAGTATCCCGTCCAAATAGAACAGGTTGGCTGGGTCGCGATTCATCTCGCGGATCAGCGCTTTGAAGTTACCATTGCAATTGATTCTGAACCTACGGTTTTGCCACGACAGAGTGCGTAACTCCGGCTGTTTACCGATGCCGCTGACGAGAAAGTTGTGAAAGAACAGCACCAGCTTTTCGCGCACGGCGTCCGACGGCTTCTTCGACTTGATCATTCGCTTGAGCCACCAGCGCCACATCTTCTGTAGGCTCTTCTCGGTTACGTCTTTGCGTCGCGGGGGTGAATTCTTCTTGGTCGGAAAAGCAATGATGTCGGCAACCGCTTCTTCAACCGAAGAATAGCTGGCGAAGAACTTGTCTACCTGCTGTGGCGTACCGCCAAAACCGGCCCGCCTGAGCAGATGATCAGCATTCTCACGATTCCAAACCGCCATCGAGTTTCTCCCTAATAGACCACGGAAAGGGTCGTCCTACTGATCGGTCCCTACCACCCAGCCGCTCTGCGGTGCCGGTCCAAGTACACCATCACCGAGTATCCACAGCCGAATGATTTCAGTCAGATCCGGCGAGATCGCGGCTGCGTTAAGCGGCATCGCAGCGCCGTAACCAGCAGGCAGATCCGCGGTAATCTTGCGATACATGAGGCTGAGGGTTTCATCCCCCGCCGCCACTCGCGAGAGCCCATCGAGCGCCGCCGCAGCGTTGGTGGGCACGACCCCTACAAGTTGAGAGTAGGCCGCGCCGGCAAGCAGGATCATGCCTCCCGCCGCGGTTTCCGAATCGTGGCAGCCCGAGAGCGCGCAGCTAGCGCCAAACACCTGTTGGCGGATACGATCAAAGGTCCCAGTGTACAGATCGGTGGGAAGATAGATCCGGTTACCTTCGGGCCGACAAGTAAACTTTATCTTGTCGCTATCAGTCTTGAACTTGCCGCTAACCGTACCCCGCGCCTTCAGCTTCAGTCGTTTCTTGTCTTTGCGAAACTTGTTGCCCGATTTGGATGGCCTGAGCTTTACCGTAAGCGCAGAGCCTATAGCGCAATCGTCGGGGAAATCGTTAGCGGGGAAGCCCAGGACGTCGATACGCGTCTGCAGTGCCTGCCAGTCAGGATCGAATTTCGAGTCGCCGTTGTCTATGGCGTGTTCAACAACAACCGAGTCGGTAGTATTGGGAATACAACCGACGTGGCCGCTGGCATTGACGCATACCTGTATATCAAAAACGCACTCGCCGTTTCGCGTAGCGTCGAGGTCGCAGCTGGGGTCACCGTCATCGCAATCAACGTGCTTGGGAGTTTTGGGCAGCGCTGGCTTGTTGGCCCCAGAGGCAACAAACGTCGACATGCAATCGCTGGTCTTGCTGCCACCGCCAAGCACCACCGCGGCCGATACCGCAGTGGCGTAGCCCACGCATATAACCGCAGCCACGGCTGCGCTGTAGACAATTCCCCGCATAAGATGTCCTGCACGGCTAGCCTCGCGGTCGCCAGCGGCTCTGCTTCCCGCGTTACTATAAGCCGGTAGCCAAGAGACCAGCAATGGTAATGGCTAGATAGCCTCCCGCCCCGCACGCTTATCGCACGACCTGCAAGCCGACGTCAATAGGATTATGTAGATGACGCCCCCGTCTGGGCGACGACTATAGTCCCGAACTGGCCTGCGAGCTGGCCTCCGCGTGCATACTTGGATAGTGCTGCAAGGATGATCTCGGCTGCGCGTCTCGACCACATCGCCTTTGGAGTCTCCCGTGTAGACTCGGTTAGCTCGCTCATGGAGGGAACACTCGGGGGGCATCCGGCCATTAGCGGGCCCGGCATCGAGTTCAGTGGTGGCCAGTGGGAGTTCTGTCGCGGCGCCATGCTCGAGGCGATCGAGCCCGATGGCACAGAAGGCGGGTTCATGCACCGTTTTCTGTCTGCACGGGGTCCCGGCGTTCACCACATTACGTTCAAGATCGACAATATCATCGAGGCTCGTCGCAACGTCGAAGAGTGCGGCTATGAAGTGGTCGGGTTTAGCGACGCCGTGCCGAGTTGGAAAGAAATGTTCTTGCACCCCAAGCAGGCCCTCGGGGTCGTAGTACAGATAGTCGAATTTCGCCCTGATCTTGGCGACGATGGCTGGGGACCGGACTGGCGCTTCACCCGCTACAAAGGCGAGACTGCAGCCCCCGCCGACATCGCTGGTCTAAGAATGACTTGCAACGACTTTGGCCAGGCACGCCGACTGTGGAATGGTTTGCTCGGGGGGCAAGAGAGTATCAAACACGGCGTACTCGCCTTCGAGTGGGTCGACTCACCGCTGCGTATCAGCGTCGTCGCCGACCCTAAGCGTGCCCCGGGACCGCTGGCCATCGAGATCCGCAACAACGCCAACACAGCTGCGATTCCCGACTTCGACGCCAACGTCGGCAGTCACTTCATCGTTATCTAGCTGGCAATATCCTCGCCGCCGTCGATGCCAAGGACATTACCCGAGATCCAGCGAGCACCGGGCTCAAGCAGCAGCGCGACCGCAGCCGCGATATCTGCCGGCGTGGTCAGACGACCGCTTGGATTCGCGGCAAGAGCCTTGGCGCACAGCCCCTCCCAGCCGGGGATCTTGCGCAGTGCAGCGGTGTCGGTAACGCCAGCACGAACGGCATTGACGCTCACACCCCGCGGCGCCAGCTCCAGCGCCAGCTGACGAACGTAGGCCTCGAGCGCGGCCTTAGCCGCCGAGACCATACCGTAGCCCGGGGCCGCCCGAGTCGATCCGGCCGAGGTCATCGCCAGTATCCGCCCGCCCTCAGCCAACAGACCGCGCCAAGCCAACTCCTGGCTCCAGTACACCAGGGTATTGGCCATCACGTCCAGGGTCATAGCGATTTGTGACTTGCGAGCTGAGCCCTTGGCATCCGCACCCACCAAAGGCCCGAGCGAGCCAAATGCTAGCGAGTGAAAGAGCAGTCGTACTCCCCCGCCGCCCGCTCGCTCGGCCAGAGCATCTATTACCTGCGAGCGCTTAGCATCGTCGGCCGCGTTGACGTTAAAAAACATCTGCTCAGCACCGGCGTCGTTGATCGCCTGCTGGGTCTGCTCGGCACTCGCCATGGTCGAACGCCGGTCGAGATGAACACCGCAGATGTTCATGCCCCGTGTCGCTAGCTCGGTGGCCACGGCCGCACCAAAACCGCTCGATACACCGAGCACCACCACCCAGCTCCCCGACCCTTGATCGCTAGATGACATGGACGCGACCATAGTCGCGAGCCTCGAGCTGCGCAAATAGGAACATCCGACACGACGCGGCCGCAAGCGCGGCCAATCCACGCGCACTCGCGCCACATGACAAGCCGTGGACGTTGGGCTTCAGGTTTGCTAGCCTTGGGCGGGTCGGGGGTCGTCGCCAGGGGCCGCACCGAGTCAAGGAGGAACAAATGGCCGAAAAGGAGATCTCAGCCGAAGAACAACTGAGCAACGCCGTCTGGACTTGGGTGCAGCGGTTGGTTGTCGCAGCCGTTCTCATGGGTTCCGGGTACTTCGCCCATTATTATAGGTTCAGCGATGCGGCGGATTTGCGTCTCAGCAACAAACATCTTCAGGATCAGGTGGTCGATCTCAAGAACCAGCGTGAGACCATGTCGACACGTTTGGCCCGTGAGTCCCGCGATAAAGAGGTTTGTCGTCGAGATTTGAAGAAGTGTAAGGCTGGTCAGTAGCAGCCGACTCAGATTTTGAGTCTGTCGAGAGACCCCGGTGGCTAACCGCCGGGGTCTCTTTTTGCCCAATTCAGCCCTCAGGCTCCTCGGCGATCTGCTTCTTCCACTCGAGCATACGAGCCTTGGCCCCCGCCTCCTCGGCCTCCTCAATACGGCCGGCACGCTGATAGAACACCGAGAGGTTGGTAAAGGAGAGAACATCCTCCGGTTCGAGCTCGACCAGGCGTTTGCCGCAGGCTATGGCCTCGTCGAACTGCTCGCGCGCAAGATGTACCATCGCCTTTCCGAGTATCGCATCGCAGTAGTTCTCGTCGATTTCTAGACAGCGCTCAAAACAGGCCATAGCCTCGTCATAACGCCCTTCGCCCTGTAGATCTGATCCTTGGTAGAAAGCCTCTTCGACTGGGGTAATTTCCTCGTCAACCATAGATGTCACCATCATGCCCAATTCGCGTCCCGCGGTGAAGCTGAGCAGCGCTCGCGGCACGAGACAGGCCTAGGTAGAATCGCGGCGGCCAACTAGTTGTGGAAGATCGCATCCGACAGTTCATCGAAGCTCCCGGCGGGGAAGCCCAGTTCAATGCCCTTGCCCGCGATGTCTTTGCCTATCAGTACGAAAATGTGGCACTCTACCGACGTTTTTGCGATCTACGTGGCAGCGGGCCCACTCGCGTCTCCAGCTGGCGCGATATTCCCGCGTTGCCCGCCGATGCCTTCAAGCAGGACCTCTCGATGGCAGCGCGGCCCATCGTTTTCTTGAGCAGTGGTACCCGCGACGGAGTCGAGCGACGCAGCCGTCACGCTCTGAACTCGCTGGCCACCTACAGGCTCTCGGCCATGACTCATCTGCGCCGCATGGTGCTACCCGACCAGCCCGGAACAATGGCAATACTGCTGCTCGGGCCCTCGGCGGCCACTCACCCCCAGTCGTCGCTCGGAGCGATGTTCGGATGGTGCGTCGAAGAACTGGGCAACGACGACTTCTTTCATGCCTTTGATGCCCAGGGCGAGGCCGACATAGACGGGGCTGTGGCGTGGCTCGAGTGTCGGTCGAACAACAGCACCCCGGTCTTGCTGCTCGGTGTCAGTTCGGCGCTCACAGCTGTTTTCGCCGAGCTGCGCAAGCGTCAGATTCGCCTGCGGCTGCCCGCCGACAGCCGTATGATTGACACCGGCGGCAGCAAGGCCTCGGGCATACCCGTGCTGTCGGCACGAGGCATGCTCAAGGCTGCATGGCGCTTCCTGCACATACCGGCCTATCTCGCCGTCAACGAATACGGAATGACCGAGATGCTCTCACAGTTCTACGATGACGCGCTCGCCAGCCGCTACGAGGGGAAGTTGTACCCACGCTCCAAGCTCGGACCGCCGTGGGTGCGCAGCCTGGTGGTCGATCCCGCCACCCTAACGCCGCTCGCAGATGGCCAAGTCGGCATCCTGCGCCATATAGACCTGGCCAACTGGGAGAGTATATCGGCACTGCAGACTCTCGACCTCGGCCGCAAGCTCGGCCGCGGCTTCGAACTGCTCGGCCGGGCTCGTGGCACCGCAGTGCGCGGCTGCTCGCAGCTGCTAGAAGCACTATGAGTGCCCAACCCGTGGTCGCCGATTTCGGTCCCTCAGGCGCAGGCCGCAGAGGCGACGATCATGCCCGCTCGATCGCCGCAGCTCTAGCACGAGCACAGCAAGCACGGAGCCGCCTGCTCAACTCAAGCTCGAGCACGCGGCGTATCATCACTACGCTGGCTGAAACCGCAGCCGCCTGGCAGTGCCGCGATTTCGCCCCACGTCGCCGACTACTCGAGAGGCTGCCCAAATGCATAAAGCTGGCAGCGCCGATGATAGAACGGGGCCTCGACTTCACGTTTTCAGCCGTAAATGCCCACGCCCTGCAACGCCTGGTCGCCGAGCAAGCGCGCGGCAGCCTGCTTGGCCCTTCGCTCATTTACTACGCGCTACCGGGGAACATTCCCGGACTCGCCATCGCACCAATCGTCGTCACACTGCTGGCGAGATCGGTTTGCCTGATTCGCGACAGCGCGCGCCAACCACTGCTGACCGCTGCGTTTATTGAGACGCTCGCCGACCGCGACGCTGAACTCGCGGCCATGGTGGTCGCCGACAGCTGGGAGCACGGATGCGAGGCAGCAGCGCTACGGCAGCTCATCATCGACAAGGCCGAACGTATCGAGCTCTACGGCCACGACGCCACTCTGGCTGAGATTGCACCACACTACGCCAACGCCGCATCGCCACGCAAAGCCACGCTGGTGACCCGCGGCGCCCGGCTGAGCGTTGGGGTAATCAGCCGCGACGCGGATCCTGCTGACTGGGCGGCAGGGTTCGCCGAGGACGTGGCGATGTACGATGGACTCGGCTGCCTCAGCCCCCAGCTAATCCTCGTCGAGGGCCACGCGGACAGAGCGCGACGCTTCGTCGACCAACTTGGCCGCGCCCTCGATGAGTGCCAAAGCCGCTGGCCGCGTCAGCACCGTAACCCAGCCGACGAAGCATCACGTCGCGCTTTCATCGATGCGGCCGAGCTGGCCGCGGCATCAAACGACAGCAACAGCGTGCTGCGCGGCGATGGCGATGCTTGGTGCATACATTTCACTCCGTCTCACCCGCTGAGCTTGGGGCCGGGGCTACGCTGCGTCAGTGTCAGCAGCAGCAACAGCCGCGCGGCCATACTGGCGCGGCTGCGCGCCTCGAGCCTGCCTCTGGCCGGCGTTGGCCTGGCCTTGGCTGACAGCAGCGATGTAGCCAACAGCGACTACGCCGGGGCGCTGCGAGAGTGCGGCGCCACGCTGGTATGCGCCCCCGGAGGCATGCAGGCCCCGCCGATCTCTTGGTGTCAAGACGGCTTGCCACGACTCTCGAGTTTGCTCGAGCAACAGTGATAACACAGTTTCGAGGACCGATGATGGACAACAAACAGTTACTCTCTGCGTTCTTTGCCCATTTAGCACCAACCTCGATGGCGCCAATGGGCATGATAGTCGAGCGCGCTTGCGGCTCGAGTATCTACACCAGCGATGGCAACGAGTACATCGACCTGCTCGCTGGCATAGGTGTCGCCGCACTCGGCCACGGCGACCAGCGTATCCTCGCAGCTATCGCCGAGCAGGCGGCTCGCCATCTGCATGTCATGGTCTACGGCGAGATGATCCAGGAGCAGCAAGTCGCGCTCGCCGAGCGGCTATGCTCGCTGCTCCCGGCTGGCCTCGACTGTGTGTACTTCACCAACTCGGGTACCGAAGCCGTAGAGGGCGCGCTCAAACTGGTGCGCAAGGTAACCGGCCGTAGCCGTCTTCTGGCCTTCGAAGGTGGGTTCCACGGCGATACTCTGGGCTCGGCCTCGGTGGGTGGCAACCCGGTGTACCGCGATCCTTTTCTGCCGCTGCTTCCCGACGTCGGCTTCATGCGCTTCAACGATGAAGCCTCGCTCGAGGCCATCGACGAGAGCGTGGCCGGAGTCATCGTTGAGCCCGTGCAGGCCGAAGCCGGAGTAATTGCGCCGCACGACGGCTTCCTCAACGCGCTGCGCAAGCGCTGTAGCGCTGCCGGTGCCTTGTTGATCTTCGATGAGGTCATAACCGGGCTGGGACGAAGCGGAAAACTCTTCGCCCTCGAACACCAGGGCGCCGTACCCGACGTGCTGCTGCTCGCCAAGGCTCTTGGCGGAGGGCTGCCACTTGGCGCCTTCATTTCGTCCAAACGAGCACTCAAGGCCCTGGCCGTCGACCCACCGCTGGGACACGTAACAACTTTTGGAGGCCACCCACTTTCTTGCGCAGCCGGGCTGGCCGCCCTCAACATCATTGTCGACGAAGACCTAGCCGCAAGGGCCCAGGCCAGCGGCGAGTGTCTGGTCGCGCTGCTTAGCCAGCGTATCCCCGCTGACATGGTCCACGAGATACGCCACAGCGGACTGCTGGTAGGTATGGAGATGACATCGGCAGCCTTGGTAGAACGCTTCGTGGCTGAATGCCGCCGTGAAGGTCTGATCATGGGTTGGACTCTCCACGACGACACCGTGGTACGTCTGGCCCCGCCACTGATCATAACCGAAGCCGAGATCGAGGAGGCGACCCAGCGCATGGCCCGAGCTGCCCAGCGCTGCAGCTAGTCAGGCGGCTGGCTCAAGCCGACGACGACTGCATCAAGTAGGCTTTGATGAACTTGTCGATGTCGCCATCGAGTACCGCCGCGGTGTTGCCAATTTCAACACCGGTGCGCAAGTCTTTTACCATCTGGTAGGGATGGAGAACGTAGGAGCGGATCTGGCTGCCAAAGGCATTATCCTGCTTGGCCGGTCCGATCGATGCCATGCGCTCGTCCTGCTTCTGGCGCTCGTACTCGTAGAGACGTGCGCGCAACACCTTCATCGCAGTGGCCTTGTTCTTGTGCTGCGAGCGTTCGTTTTGACACGATACCACGATTCCCGAGGGGGCGTGGGTGAGCCGTACCGCCGAATCGGTCTTGTTTACGTGCTGGCCACCCGCACCACTGGCACGGTAGGTATCGATGCGCAGATCCTCGTCGTTGATCTCGACATCGATGGTGTCGTCGATTTCAGGAAACGCATAGACCGAACAAAAGGAGGTATGACGCCGCGAGGCGTTGTCGAACGGAGAGATTCGCACCAAACGATGCACACCGGTTTCGGCTCGCATGTATCCGTAAGCATACTCACCGTCGATGGCGATGGTGGCGCTCTTGAGGCCCGCGCCCTCGCCGGGCTGATACTCGATTATACGACTCTTGAGATCGCGGCGCTCGGCCCAACGCAGATACATCCGCAACAGCATGTCACCCCAGTCCTGGGATTCAGTACCACCGGCGCCAGGCCGGATGGTCACGATGACGTTGTTGAGATCGTATTCGCCTGAGAGCATACGGCGGACCTGCAGGTCTTCTACTCGCAGCTCCAGAGCAGACACAGCGCTCTCGAACTCGATCATAGCCTCGTCTTCTTCGCTCTCGACCATATCGAGATAAAGCGGAAGCTCAGCCAGCGCCTCGGCAATTTGGTCGTAGCCGGCGATTTGGGATTCCAGATTGGCGCGCTCGCGCAGCAGCGCCTGGGCCTGCTCACGGTCGTCCCAGAGGCCTGGATCCTGAGAACGTTTGTCTAGTTCGCTGTAGCGATCGCGCAGACTAGGGAGGTCAAAGATGCCGCCCAAGGAGCTCGACACGCTCCTCGAGGGCGGTAAGACGATCACGCGCTTCAGAGAGAATCATTACTTCGACACAATTCCACGGCGGGTCTCGCGGATCAACAGCGAGCCACTGCGAAGGCGCAGAGCCACCAGCAGCACTAACACGACGATACATGCATAAACGAAGAGATCGCCGACTAGCACGTACAACGACCGGCCCGCGGCAAGCTGCACAGTATCGACGAACACCGCCTCTTCAAACAACTCGGTGCGCCGGCGGATACGCCCCGAAGCATCGATGAGCGCAGATACGCCGGTGTTGGTAGCGCGAATTACCGGTACGCGATTCTCCACCGCCCTCATCGCCACCATCGCCAGTATCTGCTCGGGCGCCGCGCTGCGACCGTACCAGGCATCGTTGCTTAGGTTGACCAACAGCTCGGCCCCTGAGGCGGCGAAACGGCGGGGCGAAACCCGGAATATGCCCCCCGAGCACACCAGCGCACTGGCTCGTGTGGCGGGTCTTCCCCCCGCCGGCCTCATCATCGAAATCCTGAACGAAGACGGCGAGATCGCCCGGTTTC
>CAZPPZ010000011.1:0-28977 GCA_964588545.1 uncultured Myxococcales bacterium
TTGGCCACACCACCGAGCAGCACCCGCGGCCGAGCTGCGGTGGCAACGCCAAAACACAAACGCCCGATCATACCCGAGGAATAGTTCTTGACGGCCACCTCCATAACGCTGTCGAGTCCCGAGAACTCGACAATCTCGGTCAGCCCATCGCGCAGCGCCTGCCGGCTCATGCCGAGAAGACTGCCGTAGAGAAACACGTTTTCGTGGCCGGTCAGCTCCGGGTCAAAGCCTGCTCCCAGCTCGATTAGAGGTGCGGTTCTACCCTCGACCCGGACCGAACCCCGGGTGGGAGGAATGATGCCCGCTAGCACGCGCAGCAGCGTGGTCTTGCCGGCTCCGTTGGGACCAAGAACCGCGAACAGCTCACCCGGGGCTACCGAAAAACTCACGTCGCTAAGAGCCTCGAACCACTGCGCGTCGCGGATCCAACCCTTGAGGCTGCCAATTACGTACTCACGCAGAGAACGCACCCTGGTGTACTCGCGGCGTAGCTCTACGCTAAGCGCTTGCACACAGACAGAGGCGGTAGAACTCGCACGGCTGTCGTTCATAGGTATAGATGAAAACGCCGCTCGAGACGCGAGAACAGCAGCCACCCTCCCGCCAGCGTAGCCAAGCCTATGCCCGAGGCCACCCCCAGAACCAAAGCTGAGGGAGGATGGCCAGCGTACAGCGGGGCACGCAGCAGCTCGAGCAACCAATAGAAAGGGTTGGCCCAGAGGAAGACCTGGAGCTGTGGCGGGATCAACTCTTGGGGATAGACGATCGGTGATGCATAGAACCACACCAGCAAGAGCGTATCGAAGAAGTAGCGCACGTCGTTAAAGAACAGATTGACACTGGCCAGCGCCAGGGCCAGGCCAGTTGTGAAAGCGAAGAGTATTACCAGCGCGGCGAGCAGAGAAAGCGAGTGTAAACCTGGCGAAGCACCCAGCGCCACCATCACCACCGGTAAAACCATAATAGACAAGAGTAGATTGACGAAATTGGCAGACACCGCGGCGACCGGAAACACCGCGGCCGGAACATAAACCTTCTTTAACACCGACGCACTGGAGATCAGCGCATCCATGGCCTGCACACAGCTGAGCGAGAAGAACCCCCAAGCCAGCAGGCCAACGATTACATAGAGCGAGTAGTGATGCAGCTCAGGAAAGAGCCGCGAAAACACCACCGTGAGCACCACCATCGAGGCCAGTGGGTAGATCAAGGTCCAACCGAAACCAAGAACCGAGCGGCGGTAGCGCACCTTGAGTGCCCGGGTCGTGAGCAGGGCCAAACAATCGCGGTAGCGCAACAATCGCGCCAGCCCACCGAGCTTGGTCAGACTGGAGAGATAGGTGCCGGTGGTTTCGACTGGAGCTTGCTGTGCCATAACGACTTCAGGATGGCGATCGCATAGCCACGATGGTGGCGCAAGTGCCCAGGCCCGCGCCGTGGACGCCGGAGCAGGACTTTTGCCCCCAAGGCCAGGCTCACACAGACACGATAGCCAAGTAGGGCTAGAGGTCCACCCCGTCGGCGCACAAAACGTTGTTGACCACTGTACAGACTCAGCGTCGCCCACTCGTGCACTCGGGCCGCCGACAGACCGCCAGGATCGTCCACACTTACCACCCGAGACTCGGCCACGCCATAACCCCGACGCCGCAGCCGCCAGCACAAATCTTCGTCTTCCTCATAGAAAAAGTAGCCCTCGTCAAAACCGCAGACCGCGCGGAAGGCGCGGCGGCGTAGCAGTAGCGTAGAGGCTCTAAGCCAATCGACCTCCGCAAACGCCCGAGCCCGCCCCGGACATGGTTGCTCGCGGCGGCTGCGTTGCAACATCCTCAGCCCACCGACTCCGAGCATTTCGCTGGCATGGTTGAACGGGTTGAGGAAGTTCAGCCCAGCCGACCGCTGGATTCCCTGCTCGCCGACGGCGGTGGCTGCAAGTGCCGCGAGCTCGCCGTGGTAGCGCAGACACGAAACCAGCTCGGCTACACAACCCGGCCTAAGCCTTACATCGCTATTGAGGAAGAGCAGTAGCTCGGCTCGCGCCAGCGCGGCCCCCTGGTTGGCCGCTGCCGCAAAACCTCGGTTGCTCGAATTGCAGAGCACCCTCAGGCCCGCTCCGGATTCTAGTGATATGCGCCCGGCGGCACAGGAACCGTTATCGACAACTATGGTCTCGTAGCTTAGTCCGGCCATCGCCGGCGCCACCGCGGCGAGGCAACGGTTGAGTAGCTCCGGAGTATTCCAGTGCACGACAATGATCGAGACGTCAGGCCTCTTTCCAGCAGCAGGCGCCACCACGTTCACGGCCGGGCCGCCGATGGTCTAACCGCTGCCCAAAAGCCAAAGCTCCAAGCACAGAGTCCGGCCAGATAAAACGGCCACAGCAGGGCAAAAATCAGAATCTCGGCTGGGCGGTAGCGCAGCAGCCACGCCACCGCCCGCGCGCTTCGGCCTAGTGCTAGCAGCGGCAGCAGCACAGGGCGCCGCGCGAACAGCGCACCGCGCATCCCGGTAAGCAAGCGAGCAGCCCCGGCGGTGGCACCGAGACGGTACTGATGAACGAGCATCACCGCCATGCCCGGCGGATGGCGGTGCCAGGCCATCACCGATTGCGCGCGTCCGACCACCAAGCCCTCGGCACCGAGTTGGTGACAAAAGACCAAATCCTCGCCAGGCCACATGTCGGGGAAACCACCAACTCGATCAAAGGCGCTCGCCGTGCACAGCAGAGCCGCCGAAGGCAGCAACCACGCACAGGCTCTGCCGCGATCGGCATCCTTGAACTCCAGGAGGTGCCGAAGCCACGACACCACCACGGCTCCGTGCGAGAGGATTCGTGGCCCGACGGCATCCAGCCCCTCGTCGCCAGCAAACTCTAGCATCGCAGCTACCGCACCAGAGGCCAGAGTTACATCCGCGTCGACCAGCAGCAGCCAGGTGGCCGCGCTGCAGCGCAGGCGCCCGAGATTGCGCGCGGCACCGGCGCTCAGCCGCCGATCGGCAACCACCACCTCGACTCCGTCGAAAGCAGCCGCAACCTTCGCACTATCGTCTCCCGGCGATACTACAACCACGACGCCGTCAATCGAGTCGGCGTTATCGCGGGTCAATGAATTCAGAGTATCAGCAAGGGTTGCGGCAGCTAGGTAAGCGGGAACTATGGCCATGCAGCGGCGAGCCGATTGGCCCGCTTGCGCATCGCGCGCAGAGCTCACTCCTCTTGGGTGACGCGCAGCACTTCGGCCACCGTCGATTCTCCTGCAGCAACCTTCTTCCATCCGTCGTCGCGTAACGTGCGCATGCCGTGCTCCACCGCCTTGGCCCGGATCTGGTCGGCCGGAGCTCGCGCGAGCACCATCTTACGGACTTCGTCGTCAATATCGAGCAACTCGTAAATACCACGGCGGCCGCGGTACCCGGTCGAAGCACACTCACGACACCCCACATTCTCACAGACCTGAAGCTCGGCCTCGTGCCCTTCCGCACCTAGCTCGCGTACCAGTTCGGGTCCGATGGCAACCGGGGACTTGCAGTTCTCACAGAGGTTACGCACCAACCGCTGGGCAAGCACACCTAGCAGCGAGGATGCCAGCAGATAATCCTCGACACCCATATCGAGCAGACGCGACACCGCGCCAGCCGCGTCGTTGGTGTGCAGCGTGGAAAAGACTAGATGCCCGGTGAGCGCTGCTTGGATGGCTATCTCAGCAGTCTCGGCATCACGAATCTCACCGACCATTATGACGTCTGGATCCTGACGGACGATAGAGCGCAGCCCACTAGCGAAAGTCAGACCGATCTGGGCACGAACGTGAATCTGGTTGACCCCGCGCAGCTGATACTCGACCGGATCCTCGATGGTTATGATCTTCTTTTCCGGGGAGTTTATCTTATCGAGAGCACCGTAAAGCGTCGTCGTCTTACCCGACCCGGTCGGACCGGTGACCAGCAGCAAGCCATAAGGCTGAGAGATCATCTCCGAGAAGTCAGAGAGCGTGTCGGCGGGCATACCCAGGCTCTCGAGATCAACACTGATACTCGAACGATCGAGGATACGTAGAACCACGCTCTCACCGTAAAGAGTCGGCAGGCTCGATACGCGCAGATCTATCTCGCGGCCAACCAGCCGCGCCTTGATACGTCCATCTTGGGGCAGGCGCCGCTCCGCGATGTTGAGCTTTGCCATCAACTTGATGCGCGAGATTACCGCCGCCGCAAGATTGCGCGGTGGCGAATCAACATCATGGAGCACGCCGTCGATACGATAACGTACCCGCAGTTCGTTTTCATAGGGTTCTACGTGGATATCTGAGGCTCGCTGCTCTACCGCACGCGACAGCATCTGGTTTACCAAACGGATAACCGGGGCCTCACTGGCCATGTCGCGCAGATGTTCGACATCCTCCTCGTCTTCACCCTGGAGAAATTCTACTTCACTACCGTCAGCACCTTCTTCTCCGGCGGCCCCCCCGAAAATATGATCGAACCTCTCCACCAGGTCTCGGCCGCGCACCAACACCGGCCTCACCGCCAGACCAGTGACGGCCTCGACATTATCAATGATGGTACCGTCGCCGGGGTCGGCCATCGCCAGTACTACTTCGCCTGCCGCGACTCGGACAGGAAGAATCTTGGCCGAACGCATATAGTCGACGCTCAGTCTGTCGATCGCCGGTGGCGAATCGGGGATGTCGGCAGCATCAACCAACTCGACACGGTGATACTCGGCCAGTAGCGGGAGCAAATCGTCCTCTGAGAGAAACCCCAGGTCGACGAGCATGCGGTCGATGCGTTCGCCTTTTTCCGCAGCAAACTTACGGATCTTACGCATGTCCTCGACCGACACCTTGCCCGAAGAAAGCACCGCCTCGTCAAAACGGCTTCGCACCGTCTCTCCACCAGCGTTGGCTGCCGTTGACACGCTCGATTCTTGGCTAGACTCTGTTGCCATATCTCCTACTGTGCACCGTTAACGCAGCAAGCCGCAAGCTCTGATTCGATCTTGGGGCGTAAAGCGTCGATGCCCTTGCCGATAAAAACCGCCTGGGTCTGACCGGCCAGGCTACCCAATCTTACCCACTTCAGCTCGAATCGCCCACACGTAAAGTTAAAAAGACAGCTCCAGGGATTTCCGGCAAAGCGCACAAAGCCCTTGGCCCGATAAATCGCCGGGGGTAAGTGCCCGAGAAAACGTTCAAATCGCTGCTGGTCGAGCTCGATATCACTGCGAAAGGTAAATGCGGCGATGGCATCAGCCTCGAGGTGACGGCTGGCGCCGGGCGCTGCAACCTGCTCGCGGTACGAGCGCACCGAGGTCCCGAACAGCAGGTCCGAGGATACCTGGCCGCGTTCGCACTCGCTGATAGCCGCCCTTGGATTGAGCCTGCCAAGCTTAGACCGTATCCGCCGCAGCCCAGAGGGGCTGACAAGATCGATCTTGTTTATCACGATAAAATCAGCAGCCTCGACCTGCTCCCGCGCCACCTGGGTGTCAGCCAAGGCAGCATCGAGATTGGCCGCGTCGACTACGGTAATCACCGCATCCAAGGCCAGACCGGCTTGGTTGATGCGGTAGATGACCGGCTCGGGATCGGCAAGCCCGGTAGATTCAATGATGATCAGCGTCGGCTCGACGGTATCTATGAGTTCCTGTATGGCAAGATCGAAACGGTAGTCATCGATGGTGCAGCAGATGCAGCCACTGTTTAGCTCGACCACGTTCTCGACGAAGTCCATGCCGGTAACCACGCGGGCATCGACTCCTACCTCGCCGATCTCGTTCATAACCACCGCGACCTTCTCGTTAGCCAGCGCAGCTGAGAGCATCTCGGTCAGCAGCGTGGTCTTGCCGCTACCGAGAAACCCCGTGAGTATGTCTACCGAAACGTGCCGCACTAACCTTGAACTTGCTCTCGCCAGTAATCGAGAAGGTCTGCAAGCGTCGTTTCTAAGGAGATCTGAGGCCGCCAGCCGCATTGAGACTCGAGCTTGGCGAACGAGCCGTAGAGCTTGTTGACCTCGCCGGGGCGCAGCCGCTGCTGGTCGACCTCGATCGCGACTGGCATTCGCGCCATCGAGACCAGACGCTCCAACACTACCGAGATCTCGGTCGCGACCCCGGAACAGACGTTGTAGGCCTCGCCCGGCAGCCCCTGCTCAAAGGCCTGTCGGTAGGCCCTGACTACATCCCGCACATCACTGAAGTCGCGCTGTGAGCGCAAATCACCTACTTCGATACGGGGCTCGCGCAGCCGCGCCTCACATTCGGCCACCTGCTTCGCAAAATCCGAACACACATAATCGGGGCTCTGACCGGGCCCGGTATGATTGAACGGCCGCACACACACGATGTCCTGTGCTCCGCGGCGCCGTGCACACTCGAGTTCAGCGGCAGCCTTAGACTCAGCGTAACCGCGCTGCGCGCGTAGCGGCATATCTTCGGTAGCCGGGAGATCTTCCTCAGCGAGGGAACCGTAGACCGCGCCCGAACTAACCGCCAGGACCCGGATACCATGCTCGAGAGCAGCATCGAGAACATTGATGGTGCCACCGCGATTGACCGCATCGCTGAGACCGGGGTCGGCATCAGCCGTCGGCACGAAAGCTACCGCGGCCAGATGGATGATACCGTCGGGGCGATGCTCTTCGACCGCCGCGAATACCGCATCACGGTCCCGAACGTCAACACTTACACGGCCGTCGGCATCTTCACCCATCGCAGCCACTTCGTGGCCGACCTTACTGATGTGCCGACACAAATGGGTGCCGGCAAAGCCCGACGCCCCGGTTACGAGCAGTCGCATCCGCCTGGCCTCAGTCCCCCGAGCGGCCGTAGCGATCTTCCAGCCGCACGACATCCTCGAGCTCGGGTGTCGAGGCCTCGAGCAAATCAACGTCAACCTCGGCCTCAAAGCGATGGCGCAACCCCGGGTAGATGTGAAAAGCTTCGCCTGGCGACAAGCAAAGCTTGCGAGGCTGATCATCACCCTCGGCGACATAAAGCGTCAAGGTTCCCGACAAAACGTATATCGTCTCTTCTTTGACGCGATGGAACTGGTAGCTCAGGGCCTCACCTGCGTTGATATGCAGTACCTTGCCGACGTAGCCCGCGGCGTGCGCCCAGATGAGCTCATAGCCCCAAGGCTTCTCGACTCGTGTAATCTCGTGCTTGTCAAACATGGTGTTGCCTCCTCGTTTCCAACCCATCCACTCTCACCACCCGTAGCGACTCTTGCCTGCCGGATCCTTCTTGAAGCCTGCAAGCCCCGGGGTTTGGTAGTCAAGAGCCGACGTGCCCATCTCTCCGATCCCGGCCAAGGTGACTGACAGACGGAACTGCGTTTCATCTGGATTCTTGCGATTGGTAACGCCGAGATCGACCGACCAGCACTTACACGCGGACTGGATACGAAAGCCGCCGCCACTCTCCACGAACGAACTGCTGGGGAAGTCGAAACGACCGTTCAAGCCGATGGCCCAACGCTCGTTCAGAGCAAAAAGGCCGCGAGCCTCAGCGGTTTCGAGATCGTCGTCGCCGATAGTCGAAAGATCCTCCTGCCGCACGAAGCGATATACGAAATCGATGCTCGAATCAGAAGACTCGACATACGGCAACGAAAACTGGTCAAAAGAAAACCAGCCCACCGCGCCGCGAACCTCGGTCGCGCCGATATTATACGACGTAAGCGCACTGAACGATACACGCTTGGTCGGTCGTACCGCCAAAGCGATATCAAGATCTGAAAAGTGGTCATCTAGTACCTGATCGTCGACATTGTAGGTCTGAGAGAGCAAAACGCGGGCTAGCTCAACGTCCTCGCCTTGCTCGTCGTCGTCAAGAAGCAGACGAGTCGCCAGCCCGTAGCTAGCCGTGCTGCGTCCGTCGATACGATCAACATCATCGTAGAGAGGTAGGTCGTCCTGCTCGCTCGAGCTGGTATAACGAAACGAAGCGAAGGGCTCGAGCAAATGACGGACCATGAAAGTCCGGTCGTCGGTGGCCGCCTGTTCGATCGTATCTGCACCAAAGCGCCCCGCTACACTCTCGAACGCCCGCACCAAGCGCCCACGCGACACCTGGAAAGTACGCGAAAACGCCGTGCCCACGTCAACGCCACCTTCAGCCACAGCACGAGCAGCAAATTCATCGAGTTCTTTGATCACCGCGCCATCACGATCACGAAACAGGCGGTCGACCATACGGTAGCCGGTAAAGCGCCCCTTGACCCAAGCGCTAGAACGTATGGGGCCACGAGCACTAAGCGAGCGTTCCAGCGTAGTCGACAGATCGAAGCGCTGCCCGTCCACACCCTTACGCCGGGCGAAGGTGCTCAGCGCCCCATCAACAGCGTACCCCACTCCATAACGAGAACCGTCGGCCAGCAACCACACGTCGGAGGGTCGCTGCATCGTCAAACGATCGGCACGTGCCAGTTCGAGGTCTTGATAAAATGACGAACGCATACCGAAACTCACCGGACCTTGATGAGTCAGCAAACCCAAACTCGAGTCGGTGTAACGAAGCGTTCTACGCAGAGCGCTGCGGAAGTACCCGGTATCGATCGAATTGACCTCGCGTAAGAGAAAATCATCGGTGGTGAGCAAGCCATCGATGTACACATCGGTCTCGGCGAACAGCTTGTGGCGATGCCGTACGCTGACTATGCCACGATTGGTATCGTCGAACTCCCTTATCTCCCGCTCGGCCTCGGGCCCCTCGACCTCGAACTGTGGATCGAAGCCACCGCGTATCCCCTCGTTGAAATACGACAACCCGAGTTCACCGTAGGTAGTTGGCGAACGTCTGTACCTATAAGAGAGGTCGACGCCCAGGCGTTTGGCCGTTTCCAACTCAAAAGTCGTGGTGAGGTCCTGGTGTTTGTCGATGGCCCAATACAGCGGCTGCGCGTAGATCAGGCCCCTGTCACTCGAGAGCCCTACGCGTGGGAACAACAACCCCGACTGCCGCTGCTGGCTCGCAGGGAAGATCGCGTAGGGTACGTAGAGCACCGGCACTCCTCGAACACGGAAGGCCCCGTTGCGCACCCTGCCGGTACCGTCGATCTCAACCGAGACCTTCTGCCCGGAAAGCTCCCACTCCGGCCTACGCCCAGGCTCAGTCGTACATGTCGTATAGTATCCATCCTCGAGCACGTAGCGCCGGCCAAGGTGCTTTTGTACCGTCTTTCCGCCAAAGCTCAGAGTGCGGTTCTTGAGTTCGACCGACACATCGCTGAGCTCACCGGTTTCGTCATCGATCTTCAGGTCGCAACTCGAAGCCCTCAACACCAGGCTCGGAGTATCAAACACTATGCCTCCTCCAGCCATCAGACGGTTGGTATCCTGTTCGATGCGTAGCGACTCAGCACTTAGGGTATTGTCGTCCCAACTCGCGGTTACACCGCCCTCAGCGGCGACCACCCGACCGTTTTGCTCATAGGAGATGCGTCCGGCCTCAAGCTCCACCGCCGAACCGGCCCAAGCGTCGGCACAAAGCACAAGGCTCAAGCCAAGCACAGCTGCGTGCAGCCCCGCGGTCAGCGCTAAACGATCAACAAGCATTGGCGAATGGCTGCTCCTCACCGACACAGGCCGTATAAAGTTCTGCAACTAAGAAGATCGAGCCGCTAACCACCACCGTGCCTCCTTCACCGGCCCGGCGTTTGGCCACGGCCAATCCCGCCATCGCGGAGCACGCCGTTTGCGCCCACGGCATATTGGTTCGCGCCAACTCGAGAGCATCAGCGGGATCCAAGCTACGTGGGGTATCGACAGGCACCAACACCACAGCATCAAACGCCGGCGCCAGGCTCACCAGCATTCGCCGCCAATCCTTATCCACCATCACTCCGAAAACCAGTACACACGGCCTGCTAAGATCCATGTCGGCCAGCGCGGCTACCAGATAGCGCACCGCCCCTGGGTTGTGCGCTGCATCGAGTACCACCGTGGGTGTACCGGCGACAACCTCAAGCCGACCGGGCCAACGCGTCGCCGCCAGCCCAGCCTCGACATCGGCAGCAGCTAGCGGAAAACGCTCGGCGAGAACGCCAATAACCGCCGTCGCCACAGCTCGGTTTTCGCTCTGATGTACGCCAACCAATGCTCCGCTGTCCCGGTGCGCGAGCCCGAGCGAGCCGCTCGGGCCAAAATCCTTGCCGTAACGGAGCCAACGACTAGCAGTAGTCTCTACGCAAAGGCCAATCGCCTGATCAGCGGGGGGTGGGAGCGGACCGGTTATCAAGGGAACACCAGCCTTTACAATACCAGCTTTCTCGGTCGCGATCTCACTTAGGCTAGACCCCAGGTACTCACAGTGATCGAGGTCTATTGAGGTAATTGCACAAGCCACGCTGCGAACCACGTTGGTAGCATCAAGGCGGCCACCCAACCCGGCTTCCAGAACCGCCAAGTCCAGATCACTCTCGGCGAACTCCAAGAACGCCGCTAGCGTCGCAATCTCGAAAAAGGTCAGCTCTTCGCCGACGCGCTGCATAGCCTGACGGACACTCGCAACCTGTCGCACCACGTCATCTTGGGGAATACAGCGGCCGTCAACACGAATGCGCTCGCAAAACGACAAGAGATGAGGAGAAGTGTACATGCCGACACAGTAGCCACCACGACGGTATACCGACTCGAGCATCGCCGCGGTAGAACCCTTGCCATTGGTACCGGCAATATGAATGGAAGGAAACGACAGTTGGGGATCACCAAGATCGGCAAGCACCGGCATCAGGCGCTGCAGACGAAAGTCCATGCCCTTGCGCCGATCCAGCGCGTATAGCCACGCAATGGTCTCGGCGTAACTCACCGATCGGCGGTCCGCTCACCATCCATCCCGGCTCGGAGTCCGGCAACGAACTCTCGGCAGGCATCGACCGAGCCAGGACCAGCCTCGTACATCGTGCGCACAAGCGCCGATCCGACCACCACCAGGTCGGCATAGGCCCCGACCGCAGCCGCCTGTGCAGGCGTTGAGATTCCAAACCCCACCCCCACCGGCAAACCAACCGCGGCACGCACGCGCTCGACCATCGGTGCGATGCCCTCAGGCGCGGCCGCACGCGCGCCGGTTACCCCGGTTACCGACACGAAATATACAAATCCGCTGGCAACCGCAGCCACCGCCTCCATGCGCGCGGCGTCGCTGGTGGGCGCAAGCAAGAATATGCGGTCGAGCTCCTGGTCGCGGCAAGCGGCGACTAGCGCGGCAGACTCTTCGGGGGGCTGGTCGACACACAAGATACCGTCGATGCCGGCGGCTCGAGCATCGCAAGCGAGACGCTCTTCGCCGTAGCGAAGATAGGGATTGCAGTAGCCGAACAACACTATCGGCACATCGGTCTTGGCGCGCAGCCCGGCGACCATCTCGAGGATTCGCGGAAGACTGGCACCGCCGGCCAACGCGCGCTGACTGGCCGCTTGGATTACCGGTCCGTCGGCTATCGGATCAGAGAACGGCACCCCCAATTCGATGAGGTCGGCACCCGCCTCTACCGCCGCCATCACCGCCTGCGCGCTAAGCTCAAGGTCGGGATCGCCCGCACAGATAAACGGGACCAGGGCCTTACGTTGTTCTCCCGCCAATCGCGAGAGCATGGTCTCTATACGCGACATTCTAGAGTTCCACCCCAAGATAGGCAGCCACGCTCGGCATGTCTTTGTCACCACGGCCCGATAAGTTTACGATAACAAGCTTATCGCGGCTCATATCGCGCGCCGCCCGGGTGGCATAGGCAACCGCGTGAGCGCTCTCGAGAGCCGGAATGATGCCTTCGCATCGAGACAGCAACTCGAGCGCCTCGACCGCCTCGGCATCGCTAACCGCAACGTAGCTCGCCCGGCCGGTGTCGTGGAGCCACGCATGCTCGGGGCCAACACCAGGATAGTCGAGGCCCGGTGCTATCGAGTGAGCCTCTCTGACCTGACCAAGTTCGTCTTGCAACAGCATCGTCTTCTTCCCGTGAAGCACGCCGGGCTCACCCCGACATATAGAGGCAGAATGGGCCCCGGCATCGAGCCCCGCACCCGCGGCTTCGACACCAACCATAGCGACCGCGCTGTCGTCTATGTAGGGATAGAACAGCCCCATGGCGTTGCTCCCGCCGCCTACACACGCGACCAACAGATCGGGCAGACGGTTCTCAGCAACGACGATCTGCTCCTTGGTCTCCACGCCTATTACCGACTGAAAATCCCGTACCATCATCGGATAAGGATGCGGCCCCATGGTCGACCCGACCAGATAGTAGGTGGTGGCGATATTGGTCACCCAATCACGCATGGCCTCATTGATGGCGTCCTTGAGGGTACAGCTGCCCGAGTCCACCGAGACCACTCGCGCGCCGAGGAGCTTCATCCTAAAAACGTTCAAAGACTGACGCTGCACATCCTCGCTGCCCATAAAGACTTCGCAGCTCTGGCCGAGCAGCGCGGTAGCCGTCGCCGAGGCCACACCGTGCTGGCCTGCACCGGTCTCGGCGATAATACGCTGTTTGCCCATTTTTCGCGCCAGCAGCCCCTGCCCCAAAGCATTGTTGATCTTGTGGGCGCCGGTGTGGCACAGATCTTCACGCTTTAGATAGATCTTCGCACCGCCGACCTGCTCGCTCAGCCTGGCCGCATAGTACAGCGGCGTCTCACGACCGGTGTACTCGAGATGAAGACCGGCAAGCTCCGACTTGAACCCCTCATCGTCCCTCCAACGTGCATAGGCCTGCTCGAGTTCGAGGATGGCCGGCATGAGGGTCTCGGGCACGAAGCGTCCTCCGTACTGTCCAAAACGCCCGCGTTCGTCAGGAAGACCGTGCATTGTTAACAAACTCCCGAATCCGCGCCGGATCCTTAATCCCCGCTGCAATCTCGACACCACCGGCGGTGTCGACTCCGGCCGGACGCAGAGCCCGGACCACAGCAGCAACATTGCCCGGTGTCAGACCACCGGCAACCACACAGCGAGACAGGTTCAGCCCGGCCACGACATCATCACTAAAACGCTCGCCACTGCCCCCGCCTCGCGGACTATCAATCAGCAATTGGTACTGGCTATCCCCAGCCAGCGCCGCAACCAAATCCTCGCGCGAAGACGCGGCTATAGCCCTGATTACCGGCAGCCCCCAGCCCCGCAGCTCTTGCTCGTCCTCACCTCCGTGAAACTGCAGACCGGAAATCCCGGTACGCTCGATTACCCGGGCAATTCGCTCTCGGCCCGCCGCAACAAACACGCCATAGACGGCAACAGCCGCCGGCAGCGCCGCGGTAATGGCAGCGGCAGCATCTAGCTCGCAGCGCCTAGGGCTCGACTCGCAGAAGTTCAGCCCAATGGCATCCACACCCGCGGCTTCACAAGCCAAGGCATCCTCGATGCGGGTGATCCCGCAGATCTTGACCCAGGTTCTCACGAGCCTAGCAGCGCCTCCAGAGCCGCCCCGGGATCGGGTGCCGCCATCAAGGCCTCACCAATGAGAAAGGCGTCCACGCCCAAGCGCTCGAGTTCGGCCAACTCATCAACACTGCCCAGTCCGCTCTCGGAAACCAGCGTCAACCCACTAGGAGCCGTAGCGGCCAGGCGCCGTGTAACATCGGTGCTGGTGTGGAAGGTGGTCAAATCACGGTTATTGATTCCCACCAGCTTGGCCCCAGCCGCCAAGGCTAGCTCGAACTCAGATTCGTCATGGACTTCAGTAACGACATCGAGCTGCTCGTGCCTGGCCACCGCCAACAGCTCAGCGAGCCTGCCGCTGTCGAGAGCCGCAACGATTAGCAAGATCGCGTCGGCACCCGCAGCTCGCGCCTCGACGATCTGGTATTCGTCAAAGACGAAGTCCTTACGTAACAGGGGAACCTCGCAGGCGGCGCGAACATCGACCAAGAACTGCAACGAGCCGGCGAAGAAGCGCTCATCGGTGAGCACCGAAATACAAACGGCACCCGCACCCTGGTACTCGCGGGCATGGCGAGCGGGAGAGAAATCTTCTCGAATCACACCCCTCGAAGGCGAGGCCTTCTTGATTTCGGCGATTATGCGTCGGCTGCGCCCGCGCTGCAGCGCAGCGTGAAAGCCGCGGCGAGGCTCAGCGTAGAGGCTGCGCTCACGCACAGCCGCGAGCGGGAACTCTCGGCGTGCTCTGGCGACCTCCTCGCGCTTGGATTCGAGTATACGCTCGAGAATAGCCATCAGCCCGCCTTGCTAAAGCCAATGAAATCATTCAACACGTCGAGGCCCTTGCCACTTGCGAGTATCGCGCGAGCGCGCTCTACCCCCTCGCCCAAGCCCACCGCCCGACCAGCCACGTACAGGGCCGCTCCAGCATTGAGCGCCACCGCGTCGCTGCAGGGGCCACGGCCACCGGCGAGGACCTCGCGAATGATCGCGGCGTTGTCATCTCGCGAACCACCGCGCAAATCCTCGATGCTACAATAGGCAATCGCAAAGTCGGCTGGATCGAGCTGATAACGTTGCGTTTTCCCAAACTTCAGCTCGACGACGCGGGTGGGACCGGTGGGCAAAATTTCGTCAGCCCCATCGCAACCATGTACCACCATGGCGTGTTCAGCCCCTAGGCGCCCGAGGGCCTCGGCCACACCCTCGAGCCACTCAGAAGAATACAACCCCACGACCTGCCTAGTCGCTGCAGCGGGATTGCACAGGGGGCCTGTCAGATTGAACAGCGTACGGAAGCCGAGCTCACGACGTACCGGCGCCACGTGCTTGAAGGCGGGGTGGTAAATCGGCGCGAACAAAAAGGTAAAACCCAGCTCGTCGATGGCCCTAGCGGCGCGCAGCGGGTCGATCTCGATGTTGGCGCCGAGCGCCTCGAGCACATCAGCCGCGCCTACGCTGCTCGAGGCTGCACGGTTACCGTGCTTGGCCACCCTAGCCCCACCCGCCGCCGCCACCAAAGCGGCCGCGGTTGAGACGTTGAAGGTTGCAAGCCCGTCACCACCGGTACCGCAGGTATCGACTAACGGGCCCGCGCTCTCGACCACCACCGCGCGTGCCCTCATCGCCCGCACCGCGGCCACCAATTCATCACAGGTCTCGCCCTTGACGCTCAGCGCGGTCAACAACGACGCGGTCAGCGGCGCCGAGACCTTTCCATCCATGAGATCGCCGACGACGCTCTCCATGGTCTGTTCCGATAGGTTCTCGCCAGCGAGCAGGCGAGCCAGAACTTCTTTCACGTCACGACCGCTCCATGGCTGCCGCTGTCTCCAACGCCAGCAGTATCCCCCGGGCCTTGGCCTCGCACTCGGCCTGCTCTCGGACCGGGTCGGAATCGGCGACAATGCCGGCGCCGACCTGGAGGTAAACCGTCTCATGTCTAATGAGAACGGTGCGAATTGCGATGCAAGTATCGAGATTTCCTCGAAAATCCAGGAAGCCAACGGCTCCGCCATAGACTCCCCTACGGGTCTTCTCCAGCTCCTCGATGATCTCCATCGCCCGCACCTTGGGGGCTCCCGACAGAGTACCGGCGGGGAAAGTCGCACGGAAAGCCGCAAAACGATCCGCCTCGGGGCGCAGCCGTCCGCGCACGTGCGAGACGATATGGTTTACGTGGGAGTATCGCTCGATGGTCATCTGTTCGGCCACCTCCACCGATCCCACCTGGGCTACCCGTCCGATGTCGTTGCGACCAAGATCCAGCAGCATTATATGCTCGGCCTGCTCCTTGGGATCAGCGAGTAGCTGCTCAACCAAGGCCCGATCTTCGGCCTCATCGGCTCCGCGCCGAATGGTTCCGGCGATCGGCCGCACCGACACCTCTTCGCCATCGACCTTGACCATCACTTCCGGAGAAGCACCAACGACCACCTCCTCACCAAGGTCGAGGTAGAACATGTAGGGCGAGGGATTAATGGTCCTCAGCGCTCGGTAGATCGAGAACGGATGCGAGGCCAGCCGTTGAGAGAAGCGCTGAGATATGACCACTTGAATGATGTCGCCGGCGCGGATGTAGCGGCGCGCACGCTCAACCGCCTCTCCGTACTCGGCCGGGCTGCAGTTGGATACCGGTGTCTCGAAGGGAGTCTCACAGGGTTCGGGCAGCCGGACTCTCTCGCTCTGCAGCAGCCCTACAGTCTCGGCCACGCGCGCGCAGGCTTGGGCATAGGCTCGCGATAGATCCTCGCCCGGGGTTATCCTGGCCAACGCCACAACTTTCATAGTATGGGTGACGTTGTCGAAGAGAATGAAGTTATCGGCGATAAGTCCGGCGACATCGGCAACCCCTAGGTCATCAACCGTCGACACCGGCAAGCGCTCGATGTGGCGAACAACGTCGTAGGCCAGGTATCCGACAAAACCGCCGCCGAAACGCGCGATGCCCGGTACCGAGGCGACCTTGAAGGGTGCCAGCACCTTGGCCAGCGCATCAATAGGATCACCTTCGATGGTCTCGCGGGAACCGTCGCGGGCCAATACCTCAAGGCATCCCTGCGAAGAGCGTAGCGTCATCAGCGGGTCACAGCCGAGAATACTGTAGCGGCCCCAACGATCTCCGCCCTCGACGCTCTCGAGCAAGAAACCGCGACCATCCTGGTAGAGCTTCAAGAATGCAGATACCGGCGTATCGAGATCGGCGGCGATCTCGCAGTATACGGGAATGGTATTCGCCGTGGCCGCGAAGCTGGCGAACTGGTCAAAATCGGGAATCGTTTTCATCTCAGGATCACCGCGCCGCGGTACCGTAGGGAACCACGTAGGCCTGATCTAGTCCAAAGTCGCGTCGGCAGCGTTCCTCCATGACCCGAGCAGACTGTAGATCGTCGTAACGGCCGATGCGCACACGATACCACCTGCCGCTCGCGTCCTCGACCGGGGCAACAAATGCGCCGATACGCTTGCCCTTGAGTTCGCTGGCCAAAGCCTCGGCCTCGCGGCGGTTGCGTGTAGCCAAGACCTGCACGGTATAAGGTACAGTCGGCGCCGAAGGCACGGTAATCGCCGGCTGGTCGCTCTTCTCGCTCTCGCTCGGCGAGTGAGGGCGCGGCCGTGCCACCACAGGCTTGCTCTCAGGCTCGCTCTCGGACTTGGGCTGGGGTGTTGGCCGCGCTGGCGGCTTGGCCACCGACGATTTGGCAGCAGCAGCGCTGGGCGCCAGGACTTCAGGCTCGGGCTCGCTCGGAGCCTGCCCTACCGGGACTCTGGCTACTTGCGCATCAGGAGCTCCGTGACGGGCAGCAACCCCACGGCCGACGTAGAAGCCCAGCAGGAACACCAGTACTGCGGTAACGGTAAAGCTTCCCGCCAGCACGACAAGTTCCGTGATCGTGAACTGGAACTGACCGCGCCCTCGTCGAGCCACCGCTATCTACATCCGTTCTGGGGCACTCACACCCACCAGCTTCAATGCACTACCGATCACTTGTTTGACCGTAGCAACCAGAAGCAGGCGGGACTGGGTGAGCGCCGTGTCATCGCTTACGCACTTGTGCTGTGTATAGAATCGATGGAACTCTCCGGCAAGCTTCTGCACGTAAAAAACCACACGGTGGGGCTCGTAGGCCGCCGCAGCGCCCTCTACCACCGAGGGAAACTCATCTAGCAGGCGAATCAATCCAATCTCGTCGTCGTTGCCCAAGCGCGCCACCGTAGCCTCACAGGCTTCGGGCAGTTCCACCCCCTTCTCGGCCGCCGATCGGAAGATTCCCGCAATTCGGGTGTGGGCGTACTGAACATAGAATACCGGATTCTCCGCCGATTGGCGCCGGGCCAGCTCGAGATCAAAATCGAGCTGCGCATCAGAGTTGCGCATCAAGAAGAAGAACCTCGCCAGGTCCGCCCCCACTTCCTCAATAACATCGGAAAGCGCAACAAACTCGCCGCTACGCTTGCCCATGCGCACCGGGACCCCATCACGCGTAAGGTTGACGATCTGCACCAGAACCACACGAAACTTCTCGGCCTTACAGCCCAGCGCCGCGAGCGCCGCACCCACGCGTTTGATGTATCCGTGGTGGTCGGCACCCCACACATCAATCACCTGATCATACCCGCGCAGTAGTTTGTCTCGGTGATAAGCAATATCGCTGGCAAAATAGGTTAAAGAGCCATCACTCTTGATAACCGCACGATCCTTGTCGTCGCCAAAGGCGGTAGAACGAAACCACAGCGCACCGTCCTCATCGAAGAGCTTGCCGGTAGGGCGAAGCGCTTCGATACCGGCAGCCACCGTCCCGTCTTCGCGCAGCCCACGTTCGCTGACAAAACGGTCAAAAGCGACGCCAAAGGATTGCAAATCACTGCAAATCCGTGCGAGCAGCCGCTCGCCTGCGACGCGGCCAAAGTACTCCACCGCCTCAGCTACATCGACGTCGGCCCAGCGGCCTTGGTCTTCGCTGTGCAACTGCGCCGCGAGCTCAGTGATGTACGCCCCCGGATAACCATCTTCGGGAAAAGGCTCTTCAACTCCGCAAGCCTGGAGATAGCGGGCACGTACCGAGCGGCCGAGGGTCTGGATCTGACCTCCGGCATCGTTGACGTAGTACTCCCTGTCGACCTCGTAGCCCGCGGCCTCGAGCACCCGTGCCAGAGCATCCCCTACTGCGGCTCCCCGGCCGTGTCCGATGTGCAAGGGGCCGGTGGGGTTGGCCGAAACGAACTCCACCTGCACGCGTTGGCCCTTGCCTAGCTCGCAAGACCCATAGCTATCGCCAGCCTCAATGATCGAAAGCAGCTGTGCCCGCCAGGCAGCCGGGCTGAAAGTAGCATTGATAAAGCCGGGACCGGCGATCTCGAGCCGCGAGACCACCGCGTGTGGATCGTCGAAGTGCTCGACAATGATTTCGGCGATAGCGCGAGGAGCGAGTCGCGCCGCCTTGGCCAAGGCCAGGGCTATATTAGTAGAAAGATCTCCGTGGCTACGGTCGCGTGGAACCTCGACGTAGGGCTCGGGGACAGACTCAAGAGCCAACGCGCCGGAATCGATCGCTCGACGAAGCGCCTCCTCAACCAGGTCCTTCAGGAGCTGCTTCATCGCCGTTCTCGGAAAAGAAATCTATTCGGCGTCGCCGCTGCCTTGCTCCGCTCCCGACGCAGACCTCTCGGTCCACTCGATAATCGACAGTGGTGCTGCATCGCCTTGACGATGGGCGGTCTTGATAACCCGCGTATAGCCCCCCGATCGCGAGGCAAAGCCCGGCGCGAGTTCGCTGAAGAGACGCGTTACCGCAACATCGGTACGTACAAAACGCCGCGCACGGCGCCGCGCGGCAACCGTCTGCTGTTTGCCCAGCGTGACCATACGATCAGCATAGCGACGCAGCTCCTTGGCCTTCGCGTCGGTAGTCGTAATACGGCCTTCCATGATCAGCGAGGTCACCATATTACGGAACATCGCACGACGGTGTGCCGAGTTACGCCCGAGCGTTCTCCCGGTCTTCTGGTGTCTCATGGCTCAGTACTTCTCCTGCTCGAGCCGCATACGATCCAAGGCATCGCGCTCGGGAAAACTCCCCAACTTCATACCTAGACCTAGCCCCATTTCCGAGAGCAGTTCTTTGATCTCGAGCAGAGACTTACGGCCGAAGTTCTTGGTCTTGAGCATCTCCGATTCGCTGCGTTGAACCAGCTCGCCGATGTACTTGATATCTGCGTTTTGCAGGCAGTTCGCCGAACGTACCGACAGGTCGAGTTCGTCGACACAACGGAAGAGGTTCTCGTTGAGGGGTTCCTCTTCGGGCTCCTTGACGGCCTCTTGCGCTTCGATCTCATCGACGTCGAAATTGATCAGCACCGAGAGCTGATCCTGAAGAATCCTTGCGGCTATGCCCACGGCGTCGTCGGCACGGATACTACCGTCGGTCCATATCTCCAATCCGAGCTTGTCGTAATCGGTACGCTGACCCACACGGGCACTGGTCACCGAAAAGTTCACCTTGCGAACCGGAGAGAACGCCGCGTCCATCGCAATGGTACCCACCGGAGCGTCTTCATCGCGATTGCGGTCGGCGGAAACGTAGCCACTGCCGCGTCTGGCGGTCAGCTCCATCCTCACCTGCGCACCCGGAAGCAGCGTGGCGAGGTGCTGTTCAGGGTTGAGCACCTCTACCGCCGGACCAAACTTGAGATCACCGGCCTTTAGTTCTCCCTCGCTTGAAGACTCAAGCACACCGCTGTGATGTTGCCCTTCGTGGATCTTCAAACGGACTTCCTTGAGGTTGAGAATTATGTCGGTGACATCCTCGGTAACCCCATCGAGAGTAGAAAACTCGTGCAGTACATTATCGATCTTGACCGCCGTGATCGCCGCGCCCTTGAGAGACGACAACCACACGCGCCGCAAGGCGCTACCGATGGTCGTACCAAAACCACGCTCAAACGCCTCCATGTCGAAGCGGCCATAGCGGTCGTCCAGAGAGCGGACCTCCAACTTGGGTCGGATGAGATCTTTCCAATTGTCCAACATATCCACGATTACTCCGTGTGGGCGGGCCGCCAGCATGGCCCGCCAATCCTTTACTTCGAGTAGAGCTCCACGACCAGCCGTTCGTTGACCGAAACCGCCGTCTCCTCACGGTCCGGCAGCTTGACGATCCGCCCCGAGAACTTCTCCGGGTCGATCTCCAACCATCCCGGCAGGCCTCGCCTCTCGGCGAGCTCAAAGGCGCGCTTGAACACATCCTTACTACGGCTGCCCTCGCGCACCGAAATCTCATCTCCAGCCTTGGTCAAAAACGAAGGTACGTTTACACGCTTGCCGTTGACCAGGAAGTGGCGGTGCCTCACCAACTGCCGGGCCTCCGCACGTGAACGCCCCATCCCCATACGGTAGATCATATTATCGAGCCGCCTCTCGAGCAGCCTCAGTAGCTCGGGCCCAGTCACCTCACGCGAGCGCTCAGCCATGTCGAAATAGCGCCGAAACTGCTTCTCGAGCAACCCGTAGGTTCGTTTGAGCCGCTGCTTCTCGCGAAGCTGAACCGCGTACTCCGAGATCTTGCGACGGCGCCCCTGGCCATGCTGGCCGGGAGCGTAGTTGCGGCGTTCGATCGCGCACTTGTCGGTAAAACAACGCTCACCCTTCAAGAACAGCTTGGTCCCCTCACGCCGGCACAGCCGGCAAACGGGGTCTGTATAACGTGCCATCTTCTAAACTCTCCCTCGCTCAGACGCGACGCTTTTTCGGCGGCCTGCAGCCGTTGTGCGGTATCGGGGTCACATCTTTAATAGCTAGGACCTGAAATCCTGCCGCCCCGAGGGCGCGCACGGCCGACTCTCGGCCCGACCCCGGTCCCTTGATGAGCACGGTTACGCTACGCATCCCCATGTCGATCGCGGTGCGCGCAGCGCGCTCGGCGGCAACCTGAGCGGCAAACGGAGTTCCCTTACGTGAGCCACGGAATCCCGCCTGACCGGCGCTGTTCCACGACACAACGTTGCCGTTCTTCTCGGTGATCGTAACCGTAGTGTTGTTAAATGTAGCGCGGATATGGGCAATCCCCTCTGCACCGACGCGTTTACCCTTGCGCCGTCTCGCTGCCGCTGATCCCGCCTGTTGTCGCGTTGCCATCGATTAGTACTCCTGGCTATCTCTTGGGCGCCATCTTCTTGCCCGCGATGGCCCGGCGCGGCCCCTTGCGCGTACGGGCATTGGTATGGGTACGCTGCCCGCGCGTGGGCAAGCCCCGGCGGTGACGCAGACCGCGGTAACAACCGAGGTCCATGTAGCGTTTGATATTCTGAGCAACCTCACGGCGCAGATCTCCCTCTACCTTGAAGTCCGCGTCGATCACGGCGCGAATAGCATTGATCTCATCATCGTTGAGATCATCGCTCTTCTTGCCTAGATCGATGCCCGTGCTGCCCAGGATCTTCTTCGCAGAGGTCCGGCCAATACCAAAAATATAAGTAAGCGCAATTTCCATACGCTTGTTTCTCGGGAGGTCTACACCCGCAATACGTGCCATCCTAACCTACCCCTGACGCTGCTTGTGACGAGGGTTCTTACAGACAACCCGGACGACACCTTTGCGCTTGATGACTTTACAGTCCCTACACATTTTCTTAACAGACGCTCTAACTTTCATATCTCTCTACCCGCGACCGGTGAGTACCTCCGGTCCGTTGTCGGTAACCGCAATCGTATGCTCGAAATGGGCCGAGCGGCTGCCGTCGGCGGTAACCGCTGTCCACCCATCATCGAGAACCCTAACCGCCGCTGTTCCCAAGTTGATCATCGGCTCTATCGCCAAGATCATGCCGGCCTTGAGCGAATGCCCACGGCCCCGCGTTCCCACGTTGGGAACCTGTGGCTCCTCATGGAGCGCACGGCCGATACCATGGCCAACAAAGTCGCGCACCACGCCAAAGCCCTCGGCCTCGGCCAGCTCCTGAACCGCCGCGCCAAGATCGCCTAGGCGAGCCCCGGGATGCATCTCGTCGATCGCAGCGAACAGACAACGCTCGGTAATATCCATCAACCGACGCGACTCAGAATCCACCTCACCGATGGCCAGCGTCAGTGCTGAATCACCGTAGTAGCCACCGTACTCGACACCGAAGTCGAGACTGAGAATGTCGCCGTCACGAAGCTCTCGGTTCGAGGGAATGCCGTGAACCACCTCTTCATTGATCGAGGCACACAAAACCGCAGGAAACACGTTGGCTCCGACCCGGTAGTTCTTGAAGGCTGACCGGCAGCCCGCCTTGTCAATCATCTTCTCGGCGCGCTCATCGAGCGCAGCAGTGGTTACTCCTGGCCCGGCATCTTCGACCAACGCGGTGAGGATGTCGGCAACTATACGAGCCGGAACACGCATCTTCTCGACCTCGGCGTCGGACTTCAGTTCAATCACGGCTGTACCCCGAGCGTAGAAAAAATGCGGCCGCAAACCTCTTCGGGCTCGCCAAGACCCTCGATCTCTCGCAGCAGGCCTGCCTCGCGATAGAAGCCCATTAGAGGTTCGGTAAGCCGACCATACACCTCGAGGCGTTCACCGATGGTGTCTTCTCTATCGTCATCGCGCGCAACCAGCTCACACCCACAGTCGTCGCAACGCTCGGCCACCGTCGGTGGCTTGAGGTCGATGTGATACAAGCGACCACACTGGGTACAACTGCGACGTCCGGTGAGACGCTTGAGGATTTCATCACGCAGAACGACCAGCGCCACGACGTGCCCAAGCGCCTGCTCGGACCCCTCGAGCATAGCCTGCAGCGCTTCCGCCTGGGACAAGGTACGCGGGAAACCGTCGAGCAAAAAGCCCGCCTGGCAGTCATCAGCAGACAAACGCTGTTGCATCATATCGAGAACCAGCTCGTCAGGGACCAACTGGCCCTCGTCCATGTAATCCTTGGCCTTCATGCCCAACGCTGTCCGTTTCGCAATCGCATCGCGCAGTAGCTCGCCAGAGGAAATATGGGGAATCCCCAAGGCCTTGCGCAACAGCGCTCCTTGAGTTCCCTTGCCCGACCCTGGAGGCCCCAACAGAGCTAGCCGCATCAACTTCAGCCGGCCCCCCCGCCTTTGCCCTTCTTCATGAAGCCTTCGTAGCTGCGCTGGATGAGATGCGACTGCATCTGCTCCACGGTATCAATGGCCACGCCGACAACGATAAGCAGCGCAGTGCCGCCGAAGAAGAACGGAACGTTGAAGCGCGATATCAGAATAGTCGGCAGCACGCAGACCGCAGCAACGTAGATAGCGCCACCCAGCGTCAGTCGAGAAAGGATGCGGTCTATGTACTCAGCGGTACGCTTGCCCGGACGAATACCCGGGATAAACCCACCATACTTCTGCATGTTCTCGGCAACATCCTTCGGGTCGAATACCACCGCGGTGTAGAAATAGCAGAAGAAGACGATGCCGATCACGTAGACGACGTTGTAAATCGTGCCACCAGGCTGAAGGTAGTCGGCCGCCGCTTGAATGGGCGCGTATGGCGCAAACTGCGCGATCGTCGCCGGAAAGATCAGTAGCGAAGAGGCAAAGATCGGCGGGATCACGCCAGCGGTGTTGACCTTCAGCGGCAAATGCGTGCTCTGCCCCCCATACATCTTTCTACCGACAACGCGCTTTGCATACTGAACCGGAATACGCCGCTGCCCCCTCTCGATGAAAATGATCGCTCCCACGGTAGCCGCCATAACCACCGCCAAAACCAACAACACCAAGGGGCCGAGCTCGCCCTGGCGCACATAGCTGAAAGTCGAGATCAAAGCCGAGGGCAGAGCTGCCACGATGCCGGCAAAAATGATCAGACTTATTCCGTTGCCAACACCACGCTCGCTCATCTGCTCGCCTATCCACATGATAAAGGCGGTGCCGGAGGTAAGAGTGAGAACGGTTAGTAGACGGAAACTCCAGCCTGGATCCGAGACGATCGCTCCACCCGCGGGGGTTTGAAGCTGTTCGAGGCCGACTGAGATAAAAAACGACTGGATCAAAGAGAGCAGCACCGTGCCGTAGCGTGTGTACTGGGTTATGCGCTTCTGACCCTGCTCGCCCTCTTTCTTCAGTTGTTCGAGGTACGGTACGACCAGAGTCATCAACTGCAGAATGATCGACGCCGAGATGTAGGGCATTATGCCCAGCGCGAAAATAGAGAAACGCTCGAGCGCACCTCCAGAGAACAGATTGACGGTAGCGAACAACGTCCCCTGAGCCTGGCGGAAGTACTCGCTCATGGCCTGACCGTTGATACCCGGTGTGGGGATCGCAACACCTACGCGGTAGACCGCCAGCATCGCCAGGGTAAAGCCCAGACGGCGGCGCAGCTCCGGAATCCGCGGAACATTCTGAATTCCCGAGAACACCCCGAACTACTCCATGGCCTCTGTCGCTGCGCGGCCAGCGCTCTCGGCCTTGCCCCCAGCCGCCTCGATGGCGCTGCGCGCACTGGCAGAAAAAGCATCGGCACGCACAACCAGCGCCCGGTCGAGCGATCCACCGCCGAGAATCTTGATGGGCATGCGCCGCCGCACCAAGCCGGCAGTTCGCAGAGCTGCCTCGTCGACTTCTGCACCGGCTTCGAATCGAGCTAGATCTCTCAGATTAACCACCTGGTACGCTACACGGAAGGGGTTCTTGAAGCCGCGCTTAGGCAGGCGTCTCGCGATCGGCATCTGTCCGCCCTCGAAGCGCGGCGACACCTGAGCGCCAGAACGCGCCCCCTGTCCTTTGTGGCCACGAGCGGCGGTTTTGCCGGTACCCGAGCCGGGGCCGCGCCCGATACGCTTAGAAGCCTTGCGTGAGCCCTTGGGGCGTTGCATCTGGTCGAGCCGCATTCTTTCTACTCCTCCACCTTCACAAGATGAGCCACCTTAGTGATCATTCCGAGCACCGGCGCCGTCGCCCGCAAGATCACCGTCCGACCCCGCCGCGACAACCCTAGGCCGCGCATCGTCGCACGCTGCCGCTCGGTACAGCCGGACAAGCTCCCGGTCATCGTCACCCTAATCATGTTCTCGCCAGAACCCATTCTCGCTCTCCTCGTACCCTGTCTCTACTAACGAAGTTCCGCCAGCTGAAGACCCCGACGAGCAGCAATATCTTCGGGCAAGGCGAGCTGCGAGAGCCCGTCAATCGTTGCTTTCACGACGTTGTGCGGATTGTGAGAGCCAATACACTTGGTCAACACGTTCTCCACTCCAGCTAGTTCGACCACGGCGCGGATACCGCCGCCCGCGATTACCCCGGTGCCTTGCGAGGCGGGCTTGAGCAGCACCAGTCCGGCACCGAAATGGCCCTTTACTAGAAAAGGGATGGTACCTTCGACTAGCGGCACGTCGAGCATCGACTTGCGCGCCTTCTCCGCACCCTTACGGATGGCCTCGGGGACCTCTTTGGCCTTGCCGATACCGTAGCCAACGTGGCCAGCCCCATCACCAACAACCACGAGCGCGCTGAAGCTGAAACGGCGACCGCCTTTTACGACCTTGGCGACGCGGTTGATATGAACCACGCGTTCCTTGAGGTCGATGCCGTCGAGTTGAAAAGATTCGGTCTGTCGTCGTGCCAAAGCTTGAGTCTCCCGTTAGTTGCCCGCGCTATAGCGCGAGACCGGCCTCGCGAACCGCATCAGCCACGGCCTTGACGCGGCCATGGAAACGATACCCGCCGCGATCAAAGACCAGCCGTTCTATGCCCAGGGCTTTGCACTTTTCGGCAAGCTCAGTACCCAGTTGTTTGGCCTTATCTACCGTTACGCCAGCACCACTGCCCTTCGACGAGGTCACGGTGGCCAAGGTACGCCCGCTCTCATCCGAAATGAGCTGCACGTACAAATGCTTGTTCGACCTAAACACGCTCACGCGAGGCACCACATCGGTACCAGCAATCTGCCGGCGAATACGCCGCCGTCGCCGTTCGCGGGCAATCCGCCTGATCTGAGAAGTCTCCATCCTCTAAATATGCTCCGAAAAACTACTGGCCAATATCCTAGCCAGCCGCCGCGCCGGTCTTACCGGCCTTGCGCCTGATCTGTTCGCCACCGTAACGAATCCCCTTTCCCTTGTAGGGCTCCGGCGGCCTGAGTCCGCGGATACCCGCGGCAACCTCTCCAACCAACTGCTTATCGATCCCCGAAATGGTGATGACGTTCTGGTTATCGGTCTTTACCGATATTCCTTCGGGCAAGGTGTAAACAATGGGGTGAGAGAAGCCGAGCGAGAGATGAACCTCCTGGCCCTTAGCGTCAGCACGATAGCCGACGCCGGTCATCTCCAAGGTCTTGGTAAAGCCCTCACTGACGCCAGTAAGCATGTTGGCAACCAAGCTGCGGATCAGCCCCTGAGACGCGCGTTGAGGTCGGCTGTCGTCTCGCCTACTCACCAACACACCACCATCGCCCACGCTAACAGTAATGCCGTCCACCAGTTTGGCGCTCAGCGATCCCTTGGGGCCTTGGGCCTTGATCTCGACGCCCTCGACCGAAACTTTGACTCCCTCGGGCAGGGGCAGAGGGGTTTTTCCTAAACGAGACAATTCACCATACCTCGCACAGCACTTCGCCGCCGACGTTGCGCTTGCGCGCCTCGCGGTCAGGGAACAATCCCTGGGGTGTCGATAGAATGCTTATTCCCAAGCCACGCCGTACCGCGGGGGCATCGCTCGCCGAGGAGTAAACCCTCAACCCGGGTTTGCTCACGCGGCGAATGCCAACGATCACGGACTGGCCCGAATCGGTATATCGAAGCAAAACGGTGAGGGTCTTGCTCGCCCCCTCGCCACTCACAACTAGATCGCGCACATAGCCCTCCGAGATCAGCACTCGTGCGATACTCTCTTTAGAACGCGACCACGGCATCACCGTCTGGTCGTGGCGCGCTCGTGCCGCGTTGCGAATACGCGTGAGCATGTCTGCAATGGGGTCTGTCATTCCCATGGGTTCAGGCCCTCCTTACCAGCTCGCCTTGACGAGTCCGGGGACCAAACCTTCTCGGCCCATCTTACGCAGACAGATGCGGCACAACTTGAAGCGCCGGTAGACACTACGCGGCCGTCCGCACTGCATGCATCGGGTGTACGCGCGAACCTTGAACTTCGGCTTGCGCTGGGATTTTACTATAAGAGCTCTCTTCGCCATTTCCGTCTCCGGCACCACCCCCTGCAAGGGTCGCCGTTGTCAGCTCGCTTTCTTTAGGGGAACTCCGAGGGCATCCATCAGCGCACGGCCCTGCTCGTCGTTGACGGCGGTCGTTACCAAGGTGACGCTAAGGCCCATGGTGTTCTCCATGTTATCCAGGTCGATCTCCGGAAAGATCGACTGCTCGCGAATACCAATCGTGTAGTTTCCCCGGCCATCAAACGCCTTGGCGCTCAAACCGCGGAAGTCTCGTACCCGAGGCAATGCCACGCGGATCAACCTCTCAAGGAACTCGTACATACGAACCCGCCGCAGCGTCACCGAAACCCCGATCGGCATACCCTCTCGCAGTTTGAAGTTTGCGATCGATTTGCGCGCCCGCCTGACCACCGGCTTCTGTCCGGCGATCCGCGTAAGATCGTTGGTGGCCTGCTCAATGAGCTTGGGGTTTTGAACCGCAGCACCCACCCCCATGTTGACCACGACCTTCTCCAAACGCGGCACCGCCATTGTCGACGACAATCCGAGCTTCTCCTGCAGAGCAGAGCGGATCTCGTTCTCGTAGCGTTCGCGCAGTCCTGCTGTAACCGTTTCCGCCATTTCCCTACGCCTTATCGATCGCCTCGTTGCACTTATGACACGAACGCACCCGGATGCCGCTCTCGAGCCGACGCCGCCCAATACGGGTAGGCTTGTTACACGCAGGGCACACCAGCATCAGATTCGAAACGTGCAGCGAGGCCTCTTTCTCTATGATTCCGCCGGGGTTCTGCGCGCCAGCTGGTTTCTGGTGACGCTTGATCATGTTGATCCGCTCGACCAGCACGCGCTCGCGCTCGGCCAAAACCCGCAACACCTTACCGGTCTTGCCGCGTTCCTTGCCCGCGATCACCAGAACCGTATCGTCCTTCTTAAAATTAGGCTTATGGATCATGTCGGTGCCGTCCTCTTACAGGACCTCCGGGGCAAGCGAGACAATCTTCATGAAGCGCCGGGCCCGGAGTTCCCTGGCCACCGGGCCAAAAATACGCGTTCCCACCGGCTCTCCCTGAGCATCGATGATAACCGCCGAGTTGGTGTCGAATCGGATATACGATCCATCGGCACGGCGTACCTCTTTAGAGGTACGCACGACCACGGCCTTGACCACCTCGCCCTTGGAGACCTTGCCTCCGGGGATGGCCTCTTTGACCGCTCCTACGATAATGTCACCAATGCGGGCGTAGCGCCTGCGGCTGCCGCCGAGCACCTTGATGCACAGAACCTTACGGGCCCCCGAGTTATCGGCAACGTCGAGAACTGACTCGTTTGTGATCATGGCGTACCGCCGACCTCCGCAACGTCCTTGATCGCCTTGTCAACAACCAAACGCAGCCGCCAGCGCTTGCGCTCGCTCAGCGGCCGCGACTCTCGAATGACAACCCGGTCGCCAACAGCACACTCGTT
>CAZPPZ010000012.1:0-28664 GCA_964588545.1 uncultured Myxococcales bacterium
TCACGGCACCGGTAAGGATTCCTTCATCAAGGCCGGTCCGTTCAAAGAGCTGCGCGCGGTGTTCTCCGTGCATCCCGAGCCCGTCACCGTCATTGCCCGCGCCGACGCAGGCATCAAGCACGTGGACGATCTCGTCGGTAAGCGCGTCAACATCGGCAACCCCGGATCCGGCACCGAAGCCACCTGGACGCTGATGTGGACGTCCATGGGCCATGCCAATTCCAAGGCGGACGGAGGCCTGAGCGACGAGGATCACGCTCATGACAGCGTGGAAGACGGTCGCCTTCTCGAGCACGGCGGGGCGCCCGACGATCCACCACACCGCCACCCGACCCGATTCCGAGAGTGGAAGAACCGGTTTACGAGACGCCTGATCCGTATCAACGCGCGGTGCGCCACGACCAGACACTGGCGCGAATCGCAGACGAGGCCGGCGCCGCGAGCGTGTTGCGGGAACTGCCCCCCGGCTCGCCATTGCCCATGCCCATGTCTCAAGCGCTCGGCGCGACGCTGATGGATTTCAAGCCCGGGGAAGCGACGGTAAGGTTCCCGTCGAGCGAGTGGTTCTGTCTCTCGAACGCGACGATCAGCGAGCAGGTGATCGCCACGATGACGGAATTGACGGCCGATGCTGTTGCACTCGGACTTCACCTACCTGGGCAGACGGTGCTCGCCAATGACGAACTCGTCCGCTTCGTCAGGCCGATCCCTACCGACGGACGATTCGTCGTCGCTTGCGGAAGGGTGATGGAGCAAGTCCGCGAACGGCTGCACATCGAAGTAAAGCTGTGCGATGCCGACGGAAACCTCGCGGCCTATTATTCGGGAACCTACACGATGCTCAACGAGGCCAACCGGCCGCGCCGAAACCGCTCAAGCGCGCAACGCGTGTTGGCTACGCTGCTGTTCACCGATGCCGTCGACTCTACCCGGCATGCCGATCGTCTCGGCGACGCGAAGTGGCGCGAGTTGTTAAACGACCATCGCTCTCTGGTGCGTATGGAAGTCGCCCGGCAAGGCGGGACCGAGATCGACACGGCAGGCGACGGATTCTTCATCCGTTTCGAGTCGCCCGGCCAGGCGATTCAAGCGGCGCGCGCCGCGTCGGTGGCGGTACGCAAACTCGGCATTGAACTGCGTGCCGGCATCCACACCGGAGAGTGCTAAATTGAAAGGGGGCGTCCAACCGGAATCGCGGTTCACCTCGCGGCCCGAATTCAAGGCGCCGCCGCGACTGGTGAAGTCCTCGTCTCGTCGACGGTACGTGCGTTGGCGACCGGAGCCGCATTGCTATTCACCGGCCGGGGCGAGCAAGCCTTCAAGGGTGTTCCCGAGCCTTGGCGCGTCTACGCACTAGATGGCTAGCAATCCTCTAGCAACACCCCGAGGCTCTCACGCTGGTGGATGTCAACGAACGGAAGATTTGCACGTACATAGGCGACCTACGAAATTATAGCTGCCGTCGGCGTTCGTAGTCTGCTTCGCAGGCTTGGGTTTGACCCGGGCAACCGTCGCCTTGGCGAACTCGGGCCATCGCAGAAGACTATGACCATCAGACCACACGGCCGAGCAAGGAAGATTACCATGAGCCTTCTGGTACAGGGCTCGTGTGGTATCGGCCAGCCCTTTGGTGACGTGAAGAAGCTAGGCGAGTATCTGCGCCGCGGCCAGCTCGCAAGATTGCGTGGTCGGCTCGAAGCCGACGCCGGTCCCGCGAGAGTCGTTGCGAGCGGCTAGTCTTCGATGATCATCACCGGCAGCGGGTGGTAGCGCGATATACTGTGGCCGGCGATTTCTACTTCTTGGGTGTCGCCGGCACCGGCCACCGGTGTCGTGGTTACGACCTGCCAGATCTGCAGGGCGACGAGGATCGCGAGCAATATGTTGGTTGTCTGTCTATCGGCCATGGCGGTGCACCTCTCTTAGGTCGTAAGATTGGATGCATAGCCGGGTGGCCGAGTTAGGTCGATAGCGTCATCATTGGGTGTCGACGACGGCTTGGGTAGGCCAGGGCTTCTACAGCTACGGGGAGGTAGCGGATCAGCGAAAGATGTTCGCGGCCCTTATGCTGCGAACATCTCTCCAAGTACGAGCAGAGATTTCTTGAGAGCTTGCGGAGACAAGCGACCGATCCTCTTGACCAGACGTGCTCGGTCAACGGTGCGAATCTGGTCCAGTACGACGTGGCCCGACTTGCCTTGGAAGCGGCACGCGATTCGGAATGGATAAGCGTGACTTCCTGTGGTAAGCGGCGCCACGATATAGGTTTGCATATGCGCGTTCAGCTCATCTGGTGAGACCACGACGCACGGCCGCGTCTTCTTGATTTCGCGTCCTTTGGTCGGATTTAGCGCGACCAGGTAGATCTGGCCACGGCGAACGTCCGTCACTTTCACCAGGTCCACTCTTCATCGTCGAAGATCGTGGGGGATGGCTCGTCGAGCAAGCGATCCTCACCGCGCGTCGCCAGAGCTATGGCGGCCTCGGCCCAACCCCGACGCGACTTCGTGGCCGAAGAGATGACAATTTCGCCTTCTCTTGCCTCCAGTTCTACATCCTCGGCCAGTCCCGCTTGCTCAATGAGGGGCTTTGGCAGGCGAATCCCTTTAGAATTGCCGACTCTGACGATCTTGGCCTTCACGGCAGCACCTCCGAATGTAATTACATAGTAACCACATGGTTATGCTTCGTCAACCTGGGCCGGTGTCTGCGCGAGGGACGTTCGAGCAAAAGCGCGAATTTTTGATACGGGAATAGCTTTCACCACGATTCAACCCGCGGTCCGTACCGGGCAGAAGGTTTAGGGACAGCTCGCCGGGGCGGCGGCGTTCTTGGCTAGGAAGGTTTTGCCGTCGCTGCCGTCTTTCTTCACAACGCCCCCGAACTTCGCGCAGTAGCCCTGAGCGCCGGGCAGGCCCAGCTGGCCGGTCTCTATGGTAACGGCGACGGGCGTTTGGCTTTGGCCCACCTGGAGGTCGTAGTCGAGGGGATGCGGCCCGCCACCCTTGCACGAGGCCTTGAGCCTGGAGCCACTCCTGAGCAACACACGTTTGCAGGGGCCGTCGGCAAGCTTTGCATCCTTGTAGCTGTAGCCGCAAGGGTTTGCCTCGGAGCCGATCAGACTCCAGTTCTGACAAGGCAAGTCCTGCCAGAAGGATTGGCCAGAGGTTGCACTCGACACGCGAATGCGACCGCCGGTGCTTGCCGTGCCACAGCGCGGGTCGGCCACCGAAGCGGGGGCAGGCGTGACAATGCTTGCGCCCTTGCTGTCAAAAAGGAGCCTGTTCTTGGTGATGTCGTCGGGAAGCTTGTTGCGTATCTTCAGCTTCTTGCCTGGCTGCTGGCCGATCAATTGGCAGGTTTGGTTGCTACAATCCACCCAGCACATGCCACCAACCGCGCGCCCTTGGGAAACGCTGAGACAGCTCGGACACTCGACCAGTATTTGCGAACGACCGTATTTCAGAAAGCACGCCTAGCACTGCGCAATCTGGGTGTCCCAGGGGCAGTGAATGCACTCCTCGACCGTGTGCTCCCAGGAGCCGGTGTCTCACACGAATAGCACGCGCCGCTATACGCCACGGGCGTATCATCTACAACTTGCGATTCCTTGCGCGGTCCGGCCTGGCGAACAATGCTAGCGGATAAGTCGGTCCGCTAAGTGCTGCCGGCCAGAGGCGTCGAGGTCGCGACCTCCCAGATCTGCAGGCCAACGAGGATGCTGAGGCGGCATGGGCTTCAGAGATCGAACGTCGCGCGGCGCGTGCTCGCTCTGCGGATGCCCCGCTAAGCTCGTGACCGGATCCGGAGTGAGCTCGGTAAGCGTTGAGGATGCCGCTTCGTATCAGCAAGGAGGCAGCCGCCGAATAGGCGGGGCTTCGATTCGAAGTCTACTCAGTGCGAAGGACTTACGGCCAAGCGCCACGCGGCTATCTCGCCGCCCAACAATAATTAAGTTTCGGACCGCGTACCTGGACGGTTCTTTGCAACGAAATCCTTCGCCGCCTTCAAAGTGGTCCTCTCGCGGTCCCAGAACACAAAGACCGGCCCCCAACTCGTGGCCACTTCGTTGATGCCAAGATCGATCTCATCTCCGGCGAACCCCAGTGCGTCGAACAACTCGTCCTTGGCGCACTCGATCAACTCGCCGCTGATGTCGTCGACCACCGTGAAGCCAACCTTGAGGAGTTCCCTGCTGGCCAGCTCCGCGTCGAAGCTATGGACATCGTGGATCTGCATCGTCCCTCCCTTTCCGGATCAGTGGATTATGTATGCCATGCAGGCAAGCGACAACCACGATGACCTCCGGATACTGCCGATCGAGCAACGAGTAAGGCTGTACCACAGTTGCTCAAGAAGGCGGAGGCGTTCCTCCTCCGAGCTCAGGCGAGTGATATCGACTGCAGGCTGACTCATGATTCTATTCTATGCCAACATCCCGGCGATGCACTGTTTCGTCTCTAGACGTAATGCGGCACCCCATAAGCCAACTCGTGCAGCCCGTCTCGGGCGCCCAACTCTGAGGAACTCCGGCACACTACAGCGCCCGTGCGCCTCCGCGCTGTAATCACTCACGCCGACTGGAGCACCTGCGCCACCAAGCTGCTCGCGCAGCGACCACTATGCCTGCGCGGCGAGTATCAATAGCCAGATACAGCAGCCAAGTCCCACCATAAAACTGGTCGAGCGAAGCGTTGAGAGCCCGGCGATGTAGAACACCGCGTGTAGTACGCGTGCAACGACGAATAGGATCGAGGCCGTCGCGGAGAGACCAGGGTCTGCCCCGGCCAGATGGGCAATGAAGACGAAAACGGCAAAAGTCGAAAGAGCCTCCCAGGAATTCGCCTGCGCCGCATACGCGCGCGCACCGGCACCGTCGAGAAGCGCGGCTTGCCCACGTGGGTTGGCATTATCAATCGACCCGAGAGAAGTCTTGCGAAAATAATCACCGGCCAATGCAACGGCCTGCGGCATCAATGTTGACAGGGATAGGTACGTTTTCTAAGTATGCGAATCATAACAGAATTGGTTCTTCAGTCGGTGGCAAAGACAACCAACCCTTACTGTGCTGCTCTTGGCATTGCCGTCCCCAGTGTTGAAACTGCCAAGGACGCGCCCGACGCTGATTACAACTCGCTTACCGGTAGTCAAAGATTTCGTGCTCCTCGGTCATGAATACCGAGGAGCGGCTGAAGTCGACGAAGCGCGCTTCATCTTTAATGAGCGCCAGGCCTGCTTCGATCCCCGCCTTGGTTCCAAGTGCGGCCGTCATGTCCTCGAGACGGTTCCACCAAACCTCGGTGATGCCTTCGTAAGGTGGTGCCAAGCCTCGGCTCGCCTGAAGCTCAGCGTTGGTTTCTGGCGAGACCGTATGACTTTGGACGTAGCGCAGCGCTGCTATGGCTTTGGCGAAGCTCCGTACCAACGGCCCATGCTCATCGAGCCAGTAACGGTAAAACTCACCGGCGGAAACATCGTCACGTTTGCATACGCAATAGACCAGCTTGATCATTGCTGCCTCCCGCCCCAGTGCGTGGCTGTGGCCAGCCAACCCTAGAGTGTTTGTCGGTCTCTGACAAAGCCGGAATGCCCCACTCCTACCTTGCGGGCACGCGAACGGCCTTCAAACTCAGGGCGTGCACGACGCCGACGAAGTAAAACGCAAGCGCTTGATCTGTCCGTCTCGGTCTAGCGTTTCGTCGAACTGTTCTAAGGCTTGCAGCTGCCGGGATCCCGGCGCCGATAGAGTAGTCGCAAAGGGATTGGCCGTGCACGCCGAGAGGTCGGCGTCGCGGAGTTTGAGAGTCGACTTGAGCTTTCGGCAGTCTACTTTGAGCGAATAGGCCGGGCCTTGCCCGGAAGTGGCCTTGGCTTTGAACAAAGTGCCCGAGCGTTTCGCGGTGATCTTGTCTCCACCTATATCCAAGCTGGTACAGCTGCCCAGGGTTGTCGAAAGTATTTCTCCGGCATTTCCGGCCATGCCCGTCAAGGCGCTGCAGAAGCTTTGAGTCACGCAGGTCTTCAAGGTCGCGCGGTCGCGGTTGCTACGCTTCCAGTTGAACCTGGCCAAGGACGAGCCGCGTGCGTACGACGTTGGCAACCTACACAGCGCCAGCTGCGTGCAATCGCTGTCGTTACAGTCTGTGGCCACATCGCATTCATCGTCGATGCCGTTGTCGCATATCTCGACCGCGCCGGGATTGACGCTAGCGTTGGTGTCGTCGCAATCGCTGCCGCAGGGCAGCGCGAAGTACCCATCGAGGTCGTTGTCGATGTTGAGTTGGCAATCCGTGTCGTCGCAGTCGGTGGCTCCGTCGCAGTCGTCGTCGGCGGCGTTGCTGCACGACTCAGCCGCCGCCGGGTTGATCAATGGATCGTTGTCGTTGCAGTCGAGTCCGCACGGTGTCGCGACAAAAGTGTCGGCGTCGCTGTCGCCGCTGCAATCTGGATCGTTGCAGTCGATTAGGTTGTCAGCGTCGTCGTCGACCCCGTTGGAGCAGTTCTCCGCCGGTTGCCCCTGGCAGAGAAAGTTCGCGGCAACGCTGCTGTCGGCCACCGACGCGTTGGTAGGTTGCGGCGTGACGTTGCTGTCTTGTGCGACTGCATTGGACGAGATCGCGGCGGCGTTAGTGGTCGCCTCGCTGAGGCTGAGATTGTTGATGAGGTTGCAGGAGCTGCCGATATCACCGTTGGCGTCGAGGTTGAGCACCCACAGATCGAGGTCAGCCGGGACCGGCCACGCGACACCAGCCACGACCAAACCGCCGTTGCTGGTCTCTTGCATGGCGTTGGGCCAGTCCCAGCCGTACTCGTAGAACTTCTTCCACAGCGCGTTGCCTGCCCCGTCCAGCCTGAGCAGCAACAAGTCCCAGTCTTGCTGCCCCTGCTCGACGTAGCCGCCTATCAACGAGCCGCCGTCGGATGTCGCAGCTACGGTCAGTACTTCATCCCATTGCCCCGCAACCCCGAAGACTTTCTGCCACTGTATGACTCCGGCGTCGTCGAGCTTCAGCACCCACATGTCGCCGCTGTAGTCCGGGCTGAACGATACGGTGCTTCCGGGCACGACGTACCCGCCACCGGCGGACTCGACAAAAGTCCACATGCTGTCTTCATCGATGCCGCCGTAGGCAGCCTGCCACAAGATGTTGCCGCTGGCGTCGAGCTGCAGCACCCAAATGTCGGAGATCCCAGAGCCGAAGGAGTAGCTTTCGCTGGCAACTACATATCGGCCGTTGGCGTCCTCCAATGCGCGCACGACGTACTCGGGGAAGGAACCCGCGCCGCCGTCGTTTTTGGGTCCTCCATAGGTCTTCTGCCAGATCGGGTTGCCACTTGTATCGAGCTTTAGCACCCAATAGTCGGAGCGCCCGGCGCCGAATGACGTAGTTCCGCCGGCCACCAGATAGGCGCCGTCACTGGTCAGGTCCACCGACCAGGCCTGCTCTTGTCCTGGTCCACCGTAGCTGTACTGCCACTCGATAGTTCCGTCGGCCGCGAGCTTTACGACCCAGACGTCGGTCTTGGCAACGCCGAACGACTTCGTCCAGCCCACGCTTATGTAGCCGCCGTCGGCAGTCTGTCGCACATCGATCAGCGTCTCGTCGTTGGTCCCGCCGTAGGTCTTTTGCCAGTCGATGCTGCCGTAGCGGTCGAGTTTGATCACCCAGGCATCACCGTTGGTAACATCGCCCCAGGAGTCGGTGGAGCCGGTGATGATGAACCCGCCGTCGGAAGTCTGGCGGATGCCCTCCATTTCTTCGGCCCCCCCGCCAGCATAGACTGCAGCCCAGGTGCTGTACGCCTGTGCTGGTGCCGCGCGGGGAATGGCAAGTAATGCGAGCACTGCGCCGAGTAGGGCGAGCGCTGTGCTGCCTGCGGCGATACTTCGAAGAGCCCCGTGTGAAATGCGTCGTGCGCCCATGGCCGCCTCTCGTCTTCTAGCCTGTCTAATGCTGCGGGGCTGAGGTGCCGCTGCGGCCTCGCGCGAATGAACGGCGCGGTCGGCTCTCGCTCTGCCCTGTCTAACTCTGCAAGTCTCAAACTCCGTCGGCTGCTACTGTGATTCCCCGCCGCAGTGCTGTCAAGGTTAACTTTACTCCCGGTTGCGCGCTTGCTTATCCGTTGGTCGGTGGGGTGGCGGTCGGGCGGTCGGGCGGGTTACAGATCGACCGACCAGGCGATTTGCCGACGGCGTTTTGTTACCCCGATTCTCACATGGAGGGCAGTTGCCTGGAGGGTTGTCTGGTCGGCCGGTCGCCTGGCCGGTCGTCTGGCCAGCCGCTTGGTCGGCCGGTTGCCCGCCCGGGTGCCCGCCCGGGTGCCTAGTCGGACGATCTGTAGCCCGGTCGGTCGGTTCTCTGCTTGCCCATACCGAGCCGGCTACAAACGTGTGTGGCCCGAGTGCGTGGTGCCCGATCGGCTGGTGGGTCGCGGTGGGTCGGGCCCCTGCTTGCCGATACCACGCCGGCTACAACGTGTGTGGGCCGAGTGCGTGGCGCCCGATCGGCTGGTGAGTCGGTGGGTCGGGCCCCTGCGTGTCAATTCCGCGCCGACTACAACGTGTGTGGCGCCCGTGTGTGTGGAGCTGGCTGAGTGTGTTGCACCGCGTGTTGCGATCGAGCACTTCCTTGCTGGTATGTGGCCCCTGTCCTTTGTCGACAGTGATCAAAAACCGCGTATTAGTGAACGCGACTCGCGAGGTCCCTTGGCGTGACGTTTCGAAGGCAAGGCTGCCGTTGAACGCGCTTCCTGCGACCGGGCCGTCGTGTCTTGCGAACATGAGTTCGGGGGATGCGGTCGAGCGGCCGTGGTCCCGACCACTACTAAGCGATAAACCGTAACGACGTTTGCGCGGCCGACTCCACGAGAGGTTTCGCTCGCGATGTCTATCTAGAGATCTCGGGTGATGTTTTTCATGGTGTTTCCAAACTCTGGTGGCGCGACCAGAGCAACCGCACCGGAGGGGTGATGTTGGCATAGCCCGCGTGGCCGTAAGTGGAACCGGCTTAGCCGTTTTGGCGGCGGCCTAAGTATCTAATAACACATACGTAATAGCTGGGTGTGTCGCGCTTGACCCCGCCCGAGTTTCGTATTATGTTCGTCTACATGGATGGTGCTACGGCACACCTGGATTGGTCCCCACAACCCGAGGTCCAACTTGTTGGGAAGTCCCAACATGCTCGGAATTTGCGGGGCTGCGTGAGACCCCCTGAGTCCCCTGAGTCCCCCGAGTCTGATGCGACGTTCACACCACACTTCAGCCTGCCCCAGTACCGAATGTCTGAGTCTGAAGTCTCGGCGACTTATCCGATGCTGGTACCCGCGGAAGTGCTGGAGCCTCCCTTTAATGACGAATCCCGCTACATTTGCCGCCGTGATGCGGGGGAGCTGCTCGACCACCACCTTCAGCATCTATCCAGTCACGAGGCCCTCTGCCGTCTCACCCTTGGCCGACTAGCCCAAGTACTTCTGTCTCGACGAGCCTATCGAGAACTAGGCTTCGCGCGTTTTGGTGACTTTGCCCGCGAGCGTCTGGGTCTTTCCTCACGCGAACTTAACTCGTTAGCTCAGGTGACCAAGGCATTGGAGGATCGGCCACAGCTGGCACGAGCGTTCGAAGCCGGCGAGATTTCATGGACAGAGCTTCGCAAGCGAGTGACGGGCGATAGCGCTAGCAACGACTCTCCGGCGTCAACTAACAAAGAGTCCGCCGGAGAGTCGTCCGGAGAGTCGGCAGAGGCGGACACCATAGATGGTGAGCCATCGGTCGAGTTTCGTCTTCCCTGTCCGCCCTCGGTCCGTTTTGTCTGGCGTCAGGCGCTAGAGCTTTCATCTCGAGTCAGCGGCCACTCGCTGTCGTACTGGCAAGCAGCCGAAATCATTGCGGCGGAGGTACTTGCCGCTGCCCCCTCGCGCGATCCGCAGGCCGATGCGTCGGCAGCTGGGTCCGGCGGCACAAAAACCGGCGTGTTGTCGCGATGGGATACGGGCAGTGACGTTAACTGGCGCGCAGATGCTAGCGTTGCGGCGAGTTGGCCAACTGGAGAGACATTCGAGCATTCATATGTGGAACCGGAGCAAGCCGGGAATGAACAAGTACTTGGTTGTGATGGGGAGGGGGAGTGCAACGCAGAGTGTGACCACGGTGAACCGCGCTATCTTTATGACGGCTTGCCTCTCCCCGACCAGCCACCAAAGCTGGTGTTTCCCTACGTCTGTCTGCCCGAGGACGTGTCACGGTTAACTCATGATGTTAGCGCCGTCTCACCTCATGAGCTCGACCGGCGCTTGCGCCGGGTGGTCTGCGCGATGCAGAGCCTGGACTGGCAGACCGGCTGCATGCTGCGAACGATGTTTAGCCTGCGTTTGCACCTCGAGCTGGGGTTTCCCAACTCATCTGCCTACATCCGTAGTCGTCTACACATAGGCGTACGCAAGGCTCGTGGCCTGATAGCAATTGAGCGCGCGACGTTGATGCGCTGCTCCGAGCTCTCACGAGCCTATCGCTCGGGGAAGATCTCGTGGCCGCGAGCTCTGGCGATTCTTCCAGTGCTAGAGGAAGACACCGGACACCTGTGGGTGGAGCGTGCTTCGCGGGTGACTCTTCGGCGATTGCACGACGAAGTGACGTGGGCGCTAAACCGCGCTGATGCGAGCAATGGGCGAAGCGGCCTAGCCCCGCCACCGCTTGGTGCGAAGATCGACACAATGGACTACGACTTGGAAGGCGATCAGAGAGCTAAAAGCGACCCTGAGTCCGAGCTGCACTTCGGTGCGCATTCTTCGGGCATAGGTACCAGTTTCTCACGGGTTGCCATCCGCTTTGTCGGCCCGCTTTCGGTAGTTGCGATGCTTCACGAGGCGATGGAAGTTGTCAGACGTCCAGGAGAGCGGCGTTGGCAGACGATGGAGAGGATGCTGCGCATGGTCATGCACGAGTGGAACAGCCAACCGGGACACCGCGACCCGGTATTTGCGCGCGACGGTTGGCGTTGTTTGGTCCCGGCGTGTAGCTCGCGCTGCAACTTGCAAGACCACCATGTAGTTTTTCGATCTCGTGGCGGAGATAACTCGCTCGAGAACCGTGCGGCGGTGTGTGCGGCGCATCACCTCCACGGCATCCACGACGGTTGGTTGGTCGCTTCGCGCGAAGATGAAGATGCAGGGGATTTACGTTGGCAGCTGGGAGTTAGGACTCATGGAAGCCCGCTTATGGTGCTTGTTGGTGATGTGTATATTAACGGCGCTCCAGGTGATCCCGTAGTGATGCAAGCATGTGATGCACGCGGTTGATAGGGGTAAGTACGGTCTAAGTACTTGATTCACATTAGGGTTATCACACACCTCCCACACCCAGTGGCCGGTAGTCGCCCATAGGTAGAACTATAGTACTGCCGCTCTCACTGTTTACGGCAGGAAAAACTGCCCTGTGGTCCGCCAATCCGCTTGACGCATGTTAGCACTCCAAGTTAAGGTTCGGGCACTTCGTGCACACCGTCTTTGCCGCTCACGGGTGTCACGCTGCTACAGTGAGAGCGTGCATGACAAATCGGTTGAGGGAGGTCGTTGAAGAACGGCTCATTTCGCAGCAAGAGCTAGCGACTCTTACCGGCTTGCCCTACTCGACAGTTCGCCGCTTAGCCAGTGACCAAGCAAACGTACCTCTTCACGTTGCCTGGCTGATTACCGACGTTTTAGATCTGGAGATCGAGGAGCTGTTCCGTCTTGAGCCGCCGCAAGCTTGATTGCGTCGGGGCGAGCCCTACCGGGGGCTTGTCAGAACAGTAATGGGAGCAAGTCTATGGGTGTCAGGTATGCTCTTCTAGGCCTGTTGGAGGAGAAGCCGGATTACGGCTACCGGCTTCGCAAGCGATTTGAACAGCGCGTTGGCGAGGTATGGCGGGTCAACCTCGGGCAGGTCTACCAAACACTTCACGCGATGAACAATGAAGGTCTGATCTGCCAAGTATCCACGGATGCCGATGGCGCGCTCGAGGATGAAGCCCTTGAACGTCAGTCATTCGAACTGACGGCAAAAGGCCGGACGCGACTCGAGATGTGGCTTCGACGCCCGCTCGTGTCGCCACGTCCTTTGCGAGATGAGATGCTCGTTCGGTTGTTGATCCTTGAACCGGGGCGCCGCGACGAGGCCCTGAAACGCATAGCAGCGCAGGAGAAAATCTATGCCAGGCATCTGACTAAGCTTGTCCGGCGCAAGCGTAAGGTTGCCAAGGCTACACATGGTCCGGAACTCGTTGCCTTGTTGAGCATAGAGGCTGCCGAGGCGCACGCTGAGGCTCATCTTGACTGGCTCGATACCTGCCGCAAACGGCTTACGGCCGACCTCGAACAGCTGAGCTCGGAAGACGGTAAGCGAGGCCAGTAGGGGATGTATTCGCGTCGCTACGACTGGATTGCTGACTCGATTGTTCTTCTCCAACTCGACTCTTTGGAGCAGGCTCTGACGTCGGCGGCTGGATTTCAGGCAGCTGGCAGCGAATTTCACCACCAGCTCCTGTCTGACCGCAGCAAGCGTCTGCGGCCGGCGCTGCTGTTCTTGTCTGCCCGTTTTGGGCGAGTATGTGACGAGGGCTTACTCGTTCGGGCCGCGACAGCGATCGAGCAGGTTCACGAGGCGACTCTCTATCACGACGACATCGTCGACCGTGCCCGGTTGCGTCGTCGCGCAGCTACGGTTGCTGCGGCCCATGGTCCTCGTGTGGCGGCCTTCGCGGGCACAGAGTTGCTCTTTCACGGGGCGTATAACGGAGCGACGTTGCCACAGCCGGTTCGTCGCGAGATGGGTGCGGCTGGGCGCACGCTATGTAGGGGGCAGATGCGCGAGATAGCCTCGATGGGCGACCCCTGCCAATCGATACTGCGTCGGGTGTTGATGATGCACGACAAGACCGCAAGCCTATTTCGACTCGCGGCCGGCGTGGGTGCCTTGATGGCTTCGGTGTCCGCGGATCAACGCCGCTTGTTGGATCGGTTTTCGCTACGCCTAGGCCTGTGTTTTCAACTCGCCAACGATCTGGCTGATTTTCTTCCTGTGTCGCGACGTTGTGATGGGAGTTCGGCCAGCGATCTTGAAGAGGGGGTGTACACGTTGCCGGTACTGTTCGCATTGAGATCCTGCGGTCCTAGCAGGCGCGGTGCGTTGCTGGAGGCCTTGGCAAGCGTGCGTGATAGTGGTGACTCCGATGCCATTACGGAGGTCGTTGACATGATCGCAACAGTAGGTGGCCTTGAGCGCGCGTTTGGTGTGCTCGGCCAATGGTCGTGTGATGCACGTGAGGTGGCGGCGAAGCTTGCGGGCCGCGGCTGCCCTGATGCGCTGTCATCGCTGGTTAGATTGATCGATCGTGTCGAACAGATGGGTCGTGGACGAGAACACGCGGCTAGCAGCGAACACACACCTCGAAACGCTCGTTACCGGTTAGCGTCGTGATGCCCCAGCCTACAGGCGTGGTGTTGCCCAACAGTTCCCAACCTAGCTCTGAGGCCGTTGCCGTAATAGAGGCGGCCATAGCCGCGACGCAGCACGATTTGATAAGCGGTATGCGAGAACACCATCCGGATTTTGGGCCAGTGTTGTCGGAGCTTATGGCCTCTCCCAAGGTCGGTTTCGGTGAGGCCACGGCGCTTGTAATGATCGCGGGCGGCGACGCCGGCGATCCTGCTGCGGGTATACTCAGAGGCGTGGCTGCCGTCCTCGAGATGGTAAATCTAATAGCCGTACTGCATGCAGAGCTTCCGCTAGATCTGCGAAGTGTTGATTCGGCTGCATCGTGGGGTTGGGAGACGTTGTCGGTATGCCTGGCGGACTGTATAAACGCGGAGGCTCTGCGCCTCATAAACGAACTTCCTCCGTCAATCGCAGAGGACCTTGCACTGGAGCTGCGACGCGTGATGCGACGGGCAGTGCTCGCAGCTTCAGCAGAGCCGGGCGGCGAGGACTTGGTCTCGACTTGCCGAGGTGAAGTTCTGACCGCCGCCGTTATCATCGCTGGCGACCTCGCAGCGAGCACGGCTCAAGCGAGCACGGCTCGAGCGAGCGCGACTCAGCCCAGCGCAGACTTGCCACCACTAGGGGCGTAGCTGGTGTTCTTGCTACGGGCGTTCTCGTTTTCACACTGGCGCAGGCACCGCTTTCGCACCGCACTGACGGTTGCCGCGCTGGCGACAGGTGTCGCGGCTATCGCTGCGACCTCGACGGTGTCGGATTCAATACTTGGATCGTTTGAGAGATCCATTGACGTATCGCTGCCTGAGGCGGACCTCTTTGTGGCAAACGGTGGCGTAGGGGTGCCAGGTAGCTTGTTGCCGGCGATTCGTGGGCTCGATTCTGTAGTTGCTGCTGCGCCCTACGTTGAAGGATTTGTCAGCCCCGACTCTGTCAACCGGGACTCTCATGACGAGCGCCGTCTCTTGATCGTGGGAGTCGACCTGCTTGCCGATAGCGGTCAGCGCGGTGAGCTGGCCGCGCGCACGCTGCAGATCACTGACGAGCTAGAGTTCATAGCCCAAGCGGATTCGATCGCGGTAGGCCGGCGCTTTGCCGATGAAAACGGTCTGGCGCTGGGGCGTTCTTTGGCGGTAATGTCGCCAACTGGGGCTGTCACGCTGGTGGTCCGCGGGCTGCTTGACGATGTCGGTCCGGTGGCGCTGTTGGGCGGCGCCGTAGGTGTGATGGATCTTCCCGCCGCGCAGCAGCTCCTTGGAAAGTCCGGTCGGGTAGATCGCATCGACGTACGTCTGCGCGAGGGGGCCGATGGCGCGGCTTCGCTGCGGGAGCTAGAGAGTATTGTTGGTGGTCATGGCCACGTGTCGACGGCACAGCAGTACCGCCGTCGCGCCGAGGATCTGTTGTTGCCGCTGCGCGTTGCTCTGGCGCTTGGTGGAGCGGGAGCAGTGGTGGTCGGATTTTTCATCATCTTTCACACCATCAAGACCTCTCTGGTCGAAAGGTCCGAGGAAATAGCCCTGGTCGGGGTGTTGGGGTTCGCGCGCGCAAGCCTGATGCGCTGGCTGGTCTTGGAGAGTTTGTTCCTTGGTATGCCTGCGTCGGTGATGGGGATAGTTCTGGGACTGGCGCTAGCCCGGGTGGCGATCGCGGCGTTTGGCGGTGTGGCCTCGGCGTGGGTTCGTATCGCGTCTCCCGATCTCGTGGTCAACCCGTGGTCGCTGCTCATGGCGTCTGCGATTGGTGTCGGAACGGCTGTCGCTGCGGCTGTAGGCAGCGGCTGGCCGATAGTGCGTAAGACACGACCGGTGACGGCTCATCGCGGACTCGTTGCCACACGGTCGACACAGAGTTTTGGCCCGGCGGTAGCACTCGCCCTGCTCGGGTTTTGCCTGGCGGCTAGCATTGCCGCGATGTCGCCGCCTACCTTGCCCTACGCGCAGCTGGTATCGATCATCCTCGCGATAAACGTCCTGGTCTTGTTGAGCTTCGGCGTCTTGGCTCCAATCCCCACCTTGCTACTGGGGTGGGCTATGGGCCGGGGACTCCGCTATTGGTCGGGGCCTGCCTTGCTGCTAGCGGTTCGGCGTCTGACGAGGCATCCGGCTGCGCCGGCCGCCTGCGTGAGCGCGGTGGTCATGGCGTTTGGCTGGACTCTAGCCAATGCCAGTACCACGCTCAGTTTCAAGGATACATGGTTTGGCTGGTTCGATGACAACTACCGCAGCGATGTAGTCATTAACTCGGTTGGTGCGGAGCGCGACATTCTTACGGCTACACCTTTTTCTGAGTCGGTGGTCAGCGAGTTAGAGGGTGTCCCCGGTGTCGCGATTGCGCGAGGGATTCGCCGTGTCGAGATGGAGGTGGCCAATCGCCGAGCCATGCTCGTAGCTCTCGATAAAACAGCCATGCCCATACCAACCCTGACTCGCGACTGGGAGCTGCTACGTGGGCGTTTCTGGGACGGCAAGGGCGTGCTGGTCAGCGATACCTTGGCTCGCCGCACCGGTATCGAGCCGGGGGATTCTCTTCACGTCAATACGCCAAGCGGTGCAATAACTCCGGTGGTCCTCGATTTGTATAGGGACGTTTACGGCGGCGATCTGGGTGCGGTCACCATAGCGCGTTCAACTTACCGGCGCCTATGGCGCGATCTACTCGTAGACCGCGCCGAAGTCGTCGTTGAACCCTCGGCGGATGTAGAGGTCGTGCGCACGACGATGGATTCGCTCTATGCCGATAAATATGGGTTGCAGTTCTTGCGCTACGATGATGCCCAAAACGCGTTGCGGGCGCTGATCGACGATGCCTTCACGATATCTTACGCCCTGCTGTTCGTGTGTATCGTGGTCTCGTCGGTTGGTGTGCTGAACTTTCTTCTCAGTGCGGTCGTGAACCGTACGCGCGAGTATGCGGCGATGGCGGCCATTGGTTTGTCCGGGTGGCAGATAATGCGCTCTGTAATGTTGGAGGGCGCGCTCGTTGGCGCGATCGGAAGTATGCTCGGGGTGCTTGCTGGAATGGTGACATCAGCAATCATCGTGGGGCATTCGATCCCGATGATAACCGGTTGGGTGTTCACACTGAAGTTTGCCTGGGAGCTTGCCCTGGTCTTGAGCATCGCCACTGTCGCGGTGTCGATGGTTTCGAGTATCGTCCCGGGATGGATCGCGAGCCACCCGGCGGGTGGTGGCCATACACAGGAGTGAGTGGAGCAATGCACGCGATTGAAATTTCGGACCTGGGCGTGTTCTACGGAGAGGGGAGTTCTCGCATTGCCGCTCTCGACTCGGTGTCGCTGGTGATTGAAGAGGGGGAGTTCATTTCTATCTCTGGTCCGAGTGGCTCGGGTAAGTCGACGCTGCTCAATGTGATCGCAGGCCTAGAAAGTTTTGGCGACGGTTTCGTCAAAGTCTTTGGCGCTGATGTAGCCTTGATGGGCGCAAGCGCATCAGCCCGTATGCGTCGCAGAACGATCGCGTACATATTCCAGTTCTTCGGTCTGCTCACCACCATGTCGGCAGCAGAAAATGTTGCCCTGCCGCTGCATGCTGAGGGTTGTCGGCGAGCAGAGATCAACGAGCGTGTAGACAAATCGCTATGCTCGGTTGGTATGGCCGCTCGCGCCAGTAGCTATCCTGAACAGCTCTCAGGAGGTGAGATGCAAAGGGTTGCGATTGCTCGCGCTCTGGCGATGAACGCGCGAATAATTCTAGCCGACGAACCGACTGGCAATCTTGACTCTATGCGCGGTGAGGAAATCCTCGAGCTTCTCAAGCAAGCCCAGGAAGTTGACGGACGTACTGTAATCTTGGTCACCCACGATAGGCGCGCGGCTGCCTACGGAAATCGTACGATTCTCCTTCGCGACGGCTGTATCGTTGGCGAAGTCGAAGGCGGATCGGAGGATGCTGAGATTATTCCTCTCCGCTCTGTGTGAGCAGTCGAGCCTAACGCTATGGGTACCACTGCGAGAATGAGAAACCGACTTGGTCCGGAGCTCTACCGGCGCGACTGGTCAGACGATGATCTTGCGCGCCGTACCGGCATCGGAAGAATGCGCATCAATCGCATAAAGAACGGCCGAACCGAGCCAACGGTGAAAGACGCTCTCTTGATCGCGTCGGTTCTCGAGCTGTCGGTGTGTGATCTGTTTCCCCGACCAAAGGCCAAGGATCGGCGACGCGATTTGGACTAGCACTATCGGTAGTGGCTAAGCCCGAGCGTCTGTGTCCCGCGGCCTCCTTGCCTAGTTGCGCTCGCGCTCTGATCCATGCCACGTTCCCCTGCTTGACTGGCGTGGTTATGGGTGACCAAATCCCCGTTGTTGATTACTGAATCCAAGCCAGCGCCATCGTCGGAGTTAAGCGAGCGCCCGTTCTTCGCTACTGCGGCCAAGGGTACCGAGGGGGCCTTGCGCGACGAGCTGCGCGAGCTGCGCCTACCCAAGGTGCGTGCCGACCGCGGTGGCGTGCATTTCGGTGGTGAACTCGCTCATGCGATGCGCGTGTGCCTGCGTAGCCGCATCGCCCTGCGGGTGTTGTGGCGGATTGCCGAGTTCGAGGCCCCCGATGGCGACGCTCTCTACGAGGGTGCTAAGAGCGTTGACTGGTCGCGTTGGCTTGATGCGCGACGCACATTGGCGGTAGCGGCTACGGTCAAGCACGGCAAGCTGCGCCACAGCGGCTACGTCGCCCAGCGTGTCAAAGATGCGGTGGTTGATCAGCTGCGCGAGCGTGATGGGTTACGCCCTGACGTCGAGCGTCACGACCCGGATGTTCGCATCGTCGCGCGTCTGGCCCGTGATCAGGCTCAGCTCTTTGTTGACCTCGCCGGTGCATCGTTGTCGCGGCGCGGTTACCGAAGCGCGGGGGGTGAGGCCCCGCTCAAGGAGCACTTGGCCGCGGCCATTTTGCGACTGGTCGGCTACCGCCCGGGCACGCGGCTGCTTGACCCTATGTGTGGCTCGGGCACGTTTCCGATCGAAGCGGCGTTGTGGGCCGATGGCCGTGCTGTTGGCGCCAACCGTGGCTTCGCGTTTACGCGTTGGCGCTGTTTCGATAGCTCGGCCGAGGATAGCTGGCAGCTCGAGCGGCAGCGTGCGCGCGACTTTGCGCAGCCGGTCGAGACGGTGATTGGTGGCAGTGATCGCGATATGCGTGCCGTTGCCCTGGCGCGCGCCAACGCGGCGCGTGCGGGCGTGTCGGTACCCTTTACTCAGACTGAGATCGCCCGCCTCGATGTTCCGTCGCCGGGAACCTTGGTGGTCATGAACCCGCCCTACGGTGTGCGCCTGGCCCGCGAACAGCGCTGGATCTCCGACTTCGGCCGGCTTTTGCATCGACTGCGAGACAGCACAGTCGTGGTTCTCACCCCGGATCTGGGTCTGCCGCGAGCGCTCGGTTATCGGGCCGACAGCGAGCACACCCTGTTCAACGGCGACCTCGAATGTCGGCTGTTTGGTTGGCACGGCGAGTGATGGGCTCGTATTAAGCGTCGAAAGGGGCTCACCTTTTGCCAGTCGGTCATCGGAAATTCCTTGCGAAGAACTTCTCTAGTCCATTCGACTTGAAGCCACGCTCGAGCAGTACGTACTCCCAAACCGACAGTCTCGGAACCTCACACTCGAATGCCTCGATGAGTTCGCGAAGCACCACGAAGTGTTTAGCTTCTTCGAGGACCTGCATGGTCACGGCACTGCGTCCGCCGGTGCTCTTGACCTCGTTGAGTAGCTCTGTCGAAACCATCCAGGCATAGGCTTCACCATGACCGATCAGCGAGAGAATATTTACGATGGCCTGCTTCTCTCTCTGCGTATACTCTTCGTTGATCTTGTGGCGGAACTCTTCCGAGCGAATGCGTTTGAGCTCCTTCAGTTCCTTCTGGTCCAGGGACTTTTCAGCCATCGTCCAAAGAGCCAGCTCCTCCTTGGTGCAATCGTTGAAGCTCAGCCACGGCCGCGCCGTAGCCGCGAACGATTCGATTCAATACGCGACGTCTTCTTTCCCGCGTGCACAACCGCGACTCACGCTGTATAGGGAGCCATGACCATCGAACATATCTCCATTCCCGTCACCAATGGTGAGCAACCGCTGGCTACGATCGTACCCGAACGCGATGCGTCCGTGCCCTATCTGCTGGTGGTACCGTCGATCTTCGGTATAGCCGACGACCTGCTCGCGCAGATGACCGAGTTGTCTGACGAGGCGGCGGTGGTGGCCTTAGATCCGTTCTGGCGAGTCGAGCCCGGGCCGATCGACTACGCCGACTTCCAAGGCGCGATCGAGCGTATGGGCCAGCTCGACCGCCAGGCCTGTTTTGACGACTGGCTCGCGACTATCGCTTGGGTGCGGCGCCAGCCCCGCTGCAATGGTCGCGTGGTGGCACTAGGTATCTGCTTTGGCGGACCGTTTTGCCTACTTGCAGCCGCCGATGGTCTGGTTGACGGCGTTGTTACCTGGCACGGAAGCTCCATGGAGAACTTCGTCGAGCGCGCGGCCGAGATGCGTTGTCCGATGGTTCACCACGTAGGAGCCGCGGATCAGTTCGTGCCCGCCGAAGCCATAGAGAAGCTACGCACGGCCTTTGCGTCTCACGACAACGTCGACATCGTGCTCCACGATGGTGCCGATCACGGCTTTAGCCACGCTGGTCCCGCGTTCCTCAAGAGCGCCGAACGCGCTGGCATGGCGTCGGTTCGTGAGCTGCTGCGCGGCGGCGCTTGGCCGGCGCGACAGCCCAGGCTGCGGTTTTGATTAGGCGCAGGGTACGGGTACGCTAAGTTGCTTTCGCGATCACCGTTCACAGTCGTCGTCGCGATCGTCGTAACAATGAAAACAGTAACCAACAAGACTAACGGCCCGATCAAGGTGCCGTTGCCTCGTAACAAGTCACTACGGCTGGGCCCGGGTAGGTCGGAGCGCATTAGCGACGAGGTCGCTGCGAGGCCCGCGCTGGTCAAGATGGTCGAGGCCGGTCAGATAGAACTCGCCGATGCGGATAGCAGCAGCGGTGGCGGCGGAGGGCACGGTGGTGCCTTCGGTAACGCCGGTCGCTCAGTCGGTGGTTCGAGTGTGGGCCGTCGTGGCGGCGATCGCTGAGCGGCGCGGATTGCCGAGGCCTGTTGAGTCCGTTTCCTGTGTCCGCCGGGGATTCTCATTGACAAAGACCCCGTTTGGCTTGCTAAAATAGAAGACGACTGGTTTTCCTCGCCCATCGCCGCCTGAGGTGATCTATGAAGCTTACTCGACTTACGCTCTTGTGCACGGCCGTGTTGCTGGGACTCGCAGCGCTCGCAGCGGCCTCGCCCAACCGAGCCTACGCTCAGTGCACGCCGATTGACGGCGGCAAGCTAAAGATCAAACCCGCGGCAGGCAACACCCGCAGCCGCTTCGACTGGAAGGCCAAGGACAAGTCGCTCGACTTTCTAATCGCCGATCCAACCGTGGGCACAACCACGGTCGAGATGCTCATCGGCGGCAGTCCGGTTACCAGTATTGTCTACACTCCGACCTCGGCTCCGGGCTGGCGCTCCTCGGGCAGCCCGATCCGCATGTGGAAGTACAAGGACCGTAACGACCCGACACCGATTGCCGGGATCGAGAAAGTAAAAAGTAAAGCCAATCAGTTCAAAGTAAAAGGTAAGCAAGGAATCGTCGACTTGATCACGGCACCACTGGCGCTGCCGCTGTTTATGCAAATCACCGACAGCTCGGGTGCCTGTTACCTGGCGCAGTTCAGTGTGTGTACGAGCAACGACAATCGCCTGATCAAGTGCCAGGCGGATAAGCAGGTCTGCCAAGGCACACCGGGTCTTCCAGCTCCGGGAGGAGGCGAGCGCAGCCTCGCGCTCGACCTAGCGGTAACCACGCCCTACCCAAGCCCCAATCCTCTGCGTGGTCTCAACGTGAGCCAGCAAACGATCGTGGTCGGCGACATCTTTGATATCGTCGATCGCACCTTTGGTTCACCATCCGAGATAGCTACTCCACGTTCGGTGCGCGTGGACAGCCGGCATCATCACTGGCCCTTTGGACGATTCAACGACGCCACATGCGAGTGGCTACGTGTAGAGCAAGGCCTAGAGAATGTTCCCGACATTGATGTGATCGTCTCAACCCTAGCGGCCCAAGGCGACAGAATCATGCTGAGGATGTCGGGGATGCCAGCCTTCCTCTCGGTCGACTGCGACCCGCTAGCCTGTGCCGACTTCATGCGTCCGGGGCAACAGGGCTGTAGCTGTAACAACGCCGGAGTCGGCGATCCTGACGGCTACTCGATGTTTCCACCGGCAGCCTACAACCAGGCGTTTCGTGACCACTGGGCCTGTATGATCAAGCACTACGCGGCTCTGGGTGTGCGCGACTTCGAAATCTGGAACGAGCCCGACCTCAACGGTTCTTTCCGACCCGACCCGGCCAACCCGGCATCGGCACAAGACCAGTATTTAGAGATGTTCGAGCAGATTCGCAGCACTCTCGAGAACACCATCGCGACTGATCCGGCCCTCAGTGCGATTGCCTCTGATATTCATATAGGTGGCCCGGCGGCGGCGGGCTGGAACGGCAACATGCAAGGCATTCCTGGGGGTTCGCCGATTATCCCGATCCTTTTAAACCACGTCGATGCCAACGGCGGTGAGCTCGACTTCGTCTCCTACCATATGTACGTCGACGATCCCGGCGAGCCTTTCTCGCGTGGGGATATTGACCGGGTACGTGCTTGGATCCCGCCGGGATGGACCAACACGAGAATCGACGTCAACGAATGGCAAACTAAACTCGGACCGCAGACCTGCCAGATCGAGGCGGACAATGTCTCGGCACCGGTTGGTGGATTGGACGCCAGCGTAAACTGCGACCACCGCGGTGCCGGCTACGTCGGCTATACCCTGGCGGGTTTTGCAGGCGCGGGGGCTGACGTAACTCAAGAGATCTTCGAGCTGTTCGAGCGTCCCGATTGGGCTCCTGACGACTTCTACGAGACCGCCCCCGGAACGGTTACCACTCACGGCCTGCCCAAACCCGAGGCTGCTGTGATGTGGGCGGCGGCGCAGATGCAGGGCCAGCTGCTTGGCAGTGATATGGAGCTGGACACCGATCGCAGCTTAGGCTGGATTGCGGCGCTTGACGACGCGGGCGTGGTGCACGTGTTGCTCAGTCAGTACGAGTCGGACGGCAACATGCACTTCTCGCGCACTTTCCGTCTAGGTGGCCACGACGACTTTGACCTGGTTGTTGGCTGCCAGTGCGATGGCATGGCTACGGTGCCGCTGCAGAAGCAGTGTACTGCGGCCAAGCTAGCGCTGGTCGAGGCTGCGGCCGATCGTGCGGCAGAGTTGTTGATCCAGTGCCCGGTCTTCACTGCGGCCCAGAGCGCCTCAGTGCTCGACGGATTTGCGGCCAAGGATCTTCGCGAAGCGACGATTGCGGCGGGCCAGCCGCTAAGCGTTGGGATTGGCCTAGCGGGTCTTGGTTGCGGCAACTATCAGGTAGACGAGTTTGTGTTCGGCCCCGGGAGCACGGCCACTGAGGTCTTCCGTGCCAAACAGTCGCCACCGGCCCAGTTGGGCGACATCGACGCGATGTACACCAACACCCAGTGGCTGGCCTTCCAAGATGAGCTGTGGGCCTTCACTAAGACTCCGACCCGCAGCTACCAGGTCGCGGCCGGGCAGCCTCTCGACGTGGTCACGCTACCGCAGTACGGAGCGGTCTACCTGCGAATCCACTAAGACGAGCGCGGCGGTGGTTTAGGCGAACGAGCGCACCAGTGCGTGATCGCGCAGCACGTTGACTTCCAACTCGCAGTTGTCGAGACGGTACTTGATGACGTCGCCAACGCTGACCAGTCCAACCAGTTGGCCGTCGACCATGACCAAGACGTGACGTGCGCGTTTACGTGTCATGATCGACATCACATGCTTGACGTCGTCGTCGGGCCTGCAGCTGACGATGGTATCTTTTACTAAGGTTCCGGCCATCAGCGAGAAGGCATCGGGGCCGTAAGACGACACTGCCCTGGTGATGTCGCGTTCGGATAGTATGCCGAGTACCTCCCCGGCACGGTCGCACACGACGACTGAGCCAATCGACTTTTCATCCATCAGCCGTGCGACACCTGCGAAGCTGGTGTTGACGGTAACGGTCTCGACTTTCGAACTCTTGTTACTGAGTATCTCGGATACCTTCATGGATAGATCCTCCGCTGTGTGCGCGCCTGCGCTTCCCCCCGCTTCTCAACAGGGCCTAATCAACTAATACGCTGGGGTCCTCCCAACGTTACCGTTGGGCAGCTGCGCCCCTCGCTTGCCGACGCGGCGCGTCAGCACTCAACCGCCATCTCAACCGCCATGTTGTAATGGACGCACGGCGCGGCCAGCTGTTCATATTGGCGGTTCGCTTGTTTCGTTGGGCTTGCCTAACAAAGGGTGAATGATGACTAGACGACCCTGTGCGCTGCTGCTGTTGTTGCTGGTATCGGCTGCGGCTTGTTCGCAACCGGGCACGGTGGCAGTCAAGCGATCGTCGCGGCACATGGGTACTATCGTCACGCTGACGGTGGTGGCGGCAGATCGAAGCGGCGGCGAGGCGGCGATAGAAAAAGCTTTCTCGGAGATCGCCAGACTCGAGCAGCTGTTCAGCTCCTACCGCAGCGACAGCGACCTCAGCCGCCTAAACGCCCAGGCGGGTAGCGGCCCGGTGGCGGTTGCCGAGGAACTAGTCGAGCTGGTGTCGATGGCTAAAGCGCTGGCGGTGCAAACCGGAGGCTCGTTTAACCCGCTGATGGGCCCGGTGATCAAGGCCTGGGGCATTCCCCACAACCCCTCGGTTCCCTCTGCCGGCGTTCTCGCCTCGCTACGCCCGCTCTTGGATCTCGACGCCCTGAGTGTCGACCGAGAACGGGCGACGATTACGCTTTCGCGTCCGTCCATGGCGCTGGGCCTGGGCGGCATTGCCAAGGGCTACACCGCCGATCGGGTGGTCTCGCTACTCGAGCGGCTGGGGATCCGGGCTGCGCTTGTCGAGATCTCGGGAGATGTCCGCGCGTTTGGCCGACGCCCCGACGGGCGCCCGTGGCGTGTTGCGGTGCGTAATCCCAACAGCGGCACTCGGCCGCTGGCACGGCTCGAGATGGAGGCGGGGGCGATTTCAACCTCGGGCGATTACCAACGGTTTTTCGAGCTCGATGGGGTTCGCTACCACCACATCTTCGATCCCAACACCCTGGCGCCGGCCCGCGGTGTGGTCAGTGTCAGCCTGCTTGCCGACACTGGTGCCAGGGCCGACGCTTTGGCCACCGCGGTACTGGTTATGGGCGAGACCCACGGCATGGCCCTGGTCGAGCACGAGCAGTCGCTCGAGGCCTTGATGCTGCTCAGTGATGGCCGACTACTAGCCTCGAGCGGCTGGCCGACGAGCCCTAGGCCCTAGACCAAGCCCCTCCTCGGCACTATCGCCCAAGCGCTTGACAATAGTAGGGTGGGGCTGTAATAAAGAAAAAAAGAACCTTTATTCCGAATATATTGATATTTAGCCATGTCAGCAGTGACCACGACATTTATATTTAGGCTAGTTAGCACCGTACGCGGGGCCGGTTGCCGGTGATTTTTTCACGAGCAACTGAACATGCGATACGGGCGATGCTCTACGTGGCCGCCTTTTCCGAGAACGGTCCGGTTCCTGTCCACCGGATTGCTGAGGGCATCAACATCCCCTCGCCGACCTTGGCTAAGGTCGTTCAGGGCCTGGCTCGCCGCGGCCTGCTTACCTCCTTTAAAGGGCCGGGCGGTGGTGTGGTCTTGGGGCGGCCCGCCGGAGAGGTGACGCTGCTCGAAGTGGTGCAAGTCATTGAGGGCGATAACATCAATCGGGAGTGTGTCATGGGCGTCCCGGGCTGCTCGGAAGAGACCACCCACTGTCCGCTTCATGATCGCTGGGGAGCTATCCGCGCGGAGATAGTGGCCATGCTCGGTGAACGTAGCGTGGCCGAATTTGCACAGGAGTTCGAGAATCGCGGCTACGTACTTTCCCGCAAAGTGTAACGAGTGGGGGCGAGGCTCAGGTCTTCAAACTGGGGTCGTATGAAAATGGCATATGAAAAAGGCAGAGGAGGCTGAAACGCAATGAGACGGCTGATCCAAGTTTTTCCATCTGGCGAGTGTACGCGCTTTGTTTTGATGGTAGTGGCTACTCTTGGTGCTTTAGTAATGCTCAACCCGGCGCTTTCGTCGGCTGGTGGGGATGAGCAGGTAGAAGCAGGCAAGAAGGTTTACAACAAGTACTGTGTCATCTGTCACGGTCCCAAGGGTGATGGCAAAGGTTTGATGGGGATCATCCATCGATACCAGCAAAACGGTATCGTGGTTGGTATCTATCCTCGCGATTTCACCGCGGGAATGTTCAAGTTCCGCAGTACACCAACCGGTTCACTGCCGATGGATTCAGATCTTCTGCGTACCGTGACCAAGGGTATCCCTCGATCGGGAATGCCATCACACACCGATGTTCCGCTCGAGCAACGCCAGGCGGTGATCGAATATATAAAGACCTTCTCCGGCCGCTGGGATCAAGAAAAGCCGTCCGATCCCATCGAGATCGGCCAGCCTCCCAAGTATGTCGGCAGCGCCGAGTCGATCAAACGCGGCGACGAAGTCTTTACGATGATGGGTTGTTTCCAGTGCCACGGTATGACCGGGCAGGGCGATGGCCCTGCCTCGGGCTCGCTCGAAGACAACTGGGGGGATTCTATCCTGCCCTTTGATTTTACTTCGGGCTCGCTAAAGGGCGGCTCAGGCTCGCGCGACATTTTCCGTACCTTTATGACTGGGCTCGACGGTACGCCGATGCCTTCGTACCAAGATTCGCTAACGCCACAGCAGCAGTGGGATCTTGTGTCGTACTGTCTGGAGTTGATGAAACCGCAATAGATCCCCGTTGGATTGCGAAGCGAACGAATTATTAGAGGTCGTTGTAACTCTAAGGAGGCCCTCGATGTTTAGAATACGGTTGAACAGGATCCTGCACGCGCATCGAATTGCGCTGCTAGTAGGCGCGACTGCGGCAGTGCTCGGCTCGCTCCTGCTCGTCGGTAGCACCGAGCCCACTGCTTTTGCGGCTCGCGGTACCTTACCCGCGGAAGTCCATCCGGGAGAGCTCGACGAATACTACGGATTCTGGAGTGGTGGCCACTCCGGCGAAATCCGCGTTCTCGGCGTACCCTCGCTGCGGGTGCTCAAGCGAATCCCTATCTTCAATATTGATTCGGGCAGCGGTTGGGGGATTACCAACGAGAGCAAGAAGCTGCTCAAGGGTACCTTCGTGGGGGATACCCACCACGTACATGGCTCGTACACTGACGGTACTTACAATGGCAAGTATCTGTGGGTGAACGACAAGGCCAACAATCGCATCGCGCGGATCAGGGTCGATTTGCTCGAGACAGATACGATGATGTCTATTCCCCATGCTCAGGGTACGCACGGACTGTTTCCCCAGCGCTACCCCAGCACCGAGTGGTTGATCGTCAATAGCGAGTTTAGGACACCGCTAAAGAACGACGGACGTGGCGACGTCTTGGATGAGACCACATACGGTGGCGTGCACACGGTGATAGACGCAGAGAAGATGGAAATCGTATGCCAGATCCGTGTTCCCACCAACGTTGACCTGGCAGCTACCGACTACGGCGGCCGCTACTCGTTTGCCACTTCCTACAACTCAGAAGGCGGCGCGACGATCTCCGAGATGTTGGCCAACGATCGCGACTACCTGATCGTGTTCAACTGGGCGCGTATCAAGAAGGCTTTGGCCGATAAGAACTACGAAGTGGTCGATGGCATCAAGATGCTCGACGGTGCGCCAGGCTCGGATCTGACGCTATACGTCCCAATTCCGAAGAACCCCCATGGCGTCAACATCAGCCCCGACGGCAAGTACGCGGTGGCTTCGGGCAAAGTCTCGCCGACTGCATCGATCATCTCGATCGATAAGCTCGCCGATGCGTTCGCCGGCAAGATCGAACCCCGCGACGTAGTCGTTGGTGAGCCGCAGATCGGCCTGGGCCCCTTGCACACGACCTTCGACGGTCGGGGCAACGCTTACACCTCGCTGTTCATCGACAGCCAGATCGTAAAATGGAACATCCAAAAGGCGATCGACATCTACAAGAACCCCAAAGAGGGCGACACCGCGGTGGTAGACCGTCTTGATGTTCACTATCAAGTCGGCCACACCATGGCCTCGATGGCCGAGACCAAAGAGGCGGACGGTCGCTATCTGATTTCATTGAACAAAATTTCGAAGGATAGGTTCCTCAACGTCGGTCCGCTCAAACCAGAGAACGATCAGCTCATTGACATATCCGGCAAGAAGATGGTTCTGTTGAAGGACGACTCAGCCTATATCGAGCCGCACGACTGCATCATCGTGCGCCGCGATATTATCGAACCGATAGTCAAGCATCGGCCGCGTATGGACGAGAATCCATCGTTCGTTACCGAGAGTTCGATCGAGAGGAAAGGTAACAAGGTCCTGGTGCGTATGACGGCCAATGCTCCCGTGTACGGGCTGCAGGAGGTTGTGGTCAACCAGGGCGACGAGGTTACCTTCATTGTTACTAACAACGATGAGATCCCGGATTTGTCTCACGGGTTCGCGATTTCCGATTACAACATCAACTTTGTTATGGGACCGTTCCAGACCAAGTCGGTGACCTTTGTCGCTGACAAGCCTGGCATACACTGGATCTACTGTACGAACTTCTGTCATGCCTTACACCTGGAAATGCGTATGCGCTTTGTGGTGAAGGCGAAAGGCTGAGCCAATGACCAAGAGCCGGTGGCATACAGCCGGCTCTTGGTCGCCGGAATCGCTCGACACTTCGCTTGAGCAGGGTTTCTGGCACAATAGCCCGGCTGAGTCCGGGTGTTTACAAATTATGAGCCGTATTTCTAGCACCATCTATTGTGGGCTGTTCGAGCGACTGCGCGCGCGGTTGGTAGTTGCGCTGATCGCTAGCCTGGCGGCATCAGTGCTGGCACCGCTGAGCGCACATTCGCAGGCGGCGCTATTTGGAGAGAGCAAGTACGCGTATGAGCCCTCGGACGTGCTGGCTGAGGCGACCCAGTTTATCGAGAAGGACGCCTACTGGGAAGCCTACGGGCCCGGCGACGACGACGAGCGAGAGCTGCTCGGCT
>CAZPPZ010000013.1:0-28144 GCA_964588545.1 uncultured Myxococcales bacterium
TAGACGAGTGTGCACATCCTGCCGTGGCGGTGCCGAGGCGGCGCATGAGGATAGCCTCGGTGATCTCGGCGGGTAGCCGGGTCGTCATGTCGGTAGCGATTAGTCCGGGCGCCACCGCGTTTACGGTAACCCCTCGCTTCGCGACCTCCTTGGCCAGCGCCTTAGTCGCTCCGATCAGTCCAGCTTTGGCGGCAGCGTAGTTTACCTGGCCACGGTTTCCCATCAGACCGGACAGCGAGCTGATGTTGATGATTCTCCCCCAGCGTTTCTTTACCATCGGCATAACCAGAGTGCGTGTCACGTTGTAGAATCCGCGCAGCGTGGTGTTGATGACGCGGTCCCAATCCTCGCTGCTCATCTTGGGGAAGGGCTTGTCCGAGGCGACCCCGGCGTTGTTTACCAGGATAGAGATCGGCTCGTCGAGCAGCTCACTGAGCCGGTCAAGCGCTGAGCGTGTGGCGTCTGCGTCCGCTACATCGAAGCGCAACGAGATCGCCTGCCCTCCCCGCGACGATATCTCATCGCAGGTAGCTTTAGCCGCCGCGGCATCGTTTAGGTAGTTGATGACTACTTGATGCCCGTCGCTGGCGAGCGCGAGCGCGATGGCGCGACCGATACCACGGCTGGCTCCGGTCACCAGTGCGGTTGTGCTCATGACAACACGTCCGGCAAGAGCAGGCCTGGAGACACGGGTATCGGGGTCTTTGGGTAGGTCGTCGTCATTCAGTGGTTGGGCGCGTTAGCTTAGCAGTACGTGGATGCTTGGCAAGGCGGCGCAGCGCTTGTTTCAAAGCGGCAGCCCCCCTCTCTGCTCGAAGATCCTCCATCGTCGTTTCCCCCTACGTTGGCCTTATCGCTGACTCTCCTGGGGGGCGACGCTAGTCTGGTTAGCCCCGGACCATAGTCTCAATATGCCCTATACGGATGGACAAGGGCGGCGCTCTCGGCATAGTTTGCCTTGATGCTAGACTTGCGCGAGCCGCTGTTCGGGGCTGTGGACCCCAGTAGCGAGTGGTGGCGAAGGTCCGGGAGGTAGTACATGAGGCGCGATGGAATTTTGCTACGGGTCCTTGGCGTGTCGGCGCTGGCCTGGGCCGTGGTGCTGCCGTCTGATGCTGTTGCGACCACTGCAGACGACATCTGTGCGCCTAGTGCTGATCCCTGCGTCATTTCCAGCCTGGTGCAGGTCACTGCCGGCTCTGTCCTAGATTTTGGTTTGCGGGCGCTACGGGTGGTCGGGTCTGGCCGCATCGACGTCGGCTTTGGAACGGTTACCATAAAGGCGGGACAGTTTGATGCCAGCGGTAACGGTGTGGCTCTGCGTATAGATGACGGCAGCAGCGGTGGAGACTTGCTGATCCAGGTGTATCGCAGTTGCTCGGGGGATACCGCTCTACGCTGTCTGTCGGACCTCCAGTGTGCCGCGGCGGCGGCGGGGACGTGCAGCGGCGGCAACGGTAATTTTGTCCTCGGGGCAAGAGCCTCGGGCAACTCCAGCAGTCCTGGCGCGCTAAGCGTGCGTGCTGCGGGTGATATCCAGCTGCTTGGCAAGATAACGTTGAACGGTACCAGTATCGATGCCGACGGGGGAATCCTCGATTTTAACGCTGGCTCTACGCTTACGATTGGCGCTAGGGTCGAAGCCAAGGGTGGAAGCGACAGCGCCGGCGGGGACATCTTGCTGACCGCGGGTGGCGATATTCTCGTCAATGCTGTGGTTGAAGCCACCGGTGGCAATTTTGATGGAGGTGCAATCGAACTCGACGCCGGTGGGGATGTGCTCATTACTGACGACATCAGTGCTGACTCTGTTACCGGTGAAGGCTTTGGGGGAACGATTGACGTGTTCGCGGGCGGATCCATAGACGTAGTCGGCGGAACCAAGAACAACCGTCTGCTCTTGAGCACTGAGGGGCACTCGACCATCGATGGTGGCGATGGCGGGCCGCAGACCTGGACAGCGGGTGGGAGTATTCACTTTGGCGAGTTCGTCAAGCTACGTCTCAACGGGGCCATTCCCGACGGCTTCGGCGAGGATCTCGACGTAGAAAGCGGTGGCGATATCATCATCGAAGGCGTTATCGAGAGCCGCGGAAAGGGCGGGCAGGGCGGTGGCGGCGCCGTTGCCGTGACGGCTGCCGGCCGCTTGGACATAGCCTCCACTGCCTTGATTACCGTCAGCGCTGGGGATGGTGGGGCTGGCTCGGTCGACCTGATCTCGGGTGCCGACATCATCTATGACGGGAATATTGACTTGGCATCCACGGCCGGCGGTGTGGCCGGCATGGCGGATCTCGACGCGGGTATGGGGATTTCGTTCTCGGGGGCTATAAGCAGCAGTGGTGGCGGTGTGGGGTTTGCCGTGGGTAGCGTGGTCTTGCGCGGCTGTACGATTGATATCCTGCCTGGGGCGCTGGTGGACAACGTTGCCGCGGGAGCCGTTAACACGATCGAGGTTTCCGACGCATTGACCATTCTTGCGGGTGCCACTTTGCGTGCAGATGCTGCTGGGACCAACACCCTTCGATACCGTGACCCAGCCGTGGTGCCGGTTGTGCTAGGCAGCGTAGTTCCTGCTCCCGTGACTGTGTTGACGCCAACGCTGCGAGGATGCCCGCTGTGTGGCAACACCGTCGTCAACCAGGGCGAGACCTGTGACGACGGTAACGTCGTATCCGGGGACGGTTGCAGCGCGGATTGTCAGGACGAAGGTTGTATTGCCGATACCCCCGGATATCCGGGGGTCCCCCTGTGCGCCGATGGCGACGGCTGTACTGTGGACGTGTGCAATACCGCGACGGGTCGCTGTGAGCATTCCGCCTCCTGCGACGATGGCATTGCCTGCACTGTCGATGTGTGCCAGGTCGATACTTGCGTTCACACAGTCGACGATTTGGCCTGCAGCGACGGTAATCCCTGTACCGATGAAAGCTGTAGCATCGCCTCGGGTTGTGTCATCACTGCCAACGCTGCGCTTTGTGACGACGGTTTGTTCTGTAACGGTGCGGACACGTGCGCCGGTGGGCAGTGTGCTTCGCATTCGGGCGACCCTTGTTTTGGGTTGCCCGAATGTCTCGACTATTGCGATGAATTGCTCGATGAATGCCTGGCCCCGTTTGGCATTCCGTGTAGCTCGGATGGCAACCCATGCTCGGATGACGTCTGTAGTGGTTCGGGTGGGTGTGTTCACGTCAACAATTTGGCCCAGTGTGATGACGGGCTATTCTGTAACGGCAACGACTTTTGCCGAGACGGTGCATGTGTAATCCATTCCGGAGACCCTTGTCTCGGTGGCAGCGAGTGTGCGCTCAGTTGTGTGGAGCCCGCTGCGGCGTGCCAGTCGCCCATGGGCACACCCTGCAGCGATGAAGGCAATGTTTGTACCGACGACCAGTGCGATGGCAGTGGTGCCTGCGTGCATGTCGCCAATAATGCCGCTTGTGACGACGGCGACCTATGCACGGTTACAGATGTTTGCGCGGCTGGTGTCTGCGCAGCGAGCGACGGCACTAGGTTGTCATCCGGACGTTTGAGCGCCACTCTTAGGGCCGGCAGCGCCAAGGACCGTTTTGCTCTGCTGGTTGTGTTCCCGACGGCGGTGTTGGCGCGCCTACCAAGCGAATCCGGCGTGGCCATCGAGTTGACCGGGGACGATGGAAACCCAGTCTACGGAGCCTTTCTCCCGGCTGCGAGCATCGTCAATTCGTCCGGGCGGGGCCTAGTCTTCCGTTTTCGCGACACCAAAGCCACGGTCGCAGAGGCCAACGGCATCGTTTCGGCACAGATAAAACGCAAACCGGCCAAGGGCTGGATCAAGCTAAAGGCGCGTATGCGTGGGGTTGAGATCGGGCAGCTGGCTGACCTGTCGAACTTGTCTATGTCGGTGTTGTTTGGTAACGACCCGGCCGCAGGCGATTGTGCTTCGGGCCGCTCCTATGGGTGTCGTTCTAAGGGGAACGGCAAGGTTCTGTGTTCGGGGTGATGAGGTCTGCTTAAGCGGTGATGCTGTTACCCTCAACGATTCGGCTCTTCCCTCTTGGTGAAGTCGTGCTCTTTCCGGGCACTCAGCTTCCGCTGCACATATTCGAATTGCGTTACCGCCGTATGCTCGCCGATGCCCTCGACGGCGATGGCCTGCTGGGAATGGTGCTTGTGCGCGGAGCCCAAGGCGCTATTGATCCCGCGGCCCCCGACGATCCCGACCACCCGGATGTCTACGCGATTGGTTGCGCTGGGCGTATAATCGAACACCGCTTTGTTGGTGATGGACGTTCTACCGTGGTGCTCGAAGGAACCGTCCGGTTTCGTATCAAGCGGGAGGTTGATAGCGACTACCCGTATCGCGTAGCTGAGGTTCAGGCCCTATACGAGGCTCCCGTTCCAGCCGATCTCATGCGCAGTTGGCGCGACCAGCTGCGTTTGTTGATGATCGAATACGTGGCTTTGTTCTCTCGTGATATCAGTGTGGTCGAGAATATTTTTGCCAAGTTGGATGTCGAAGGCTTGGTCAACTATCTATGTACTACGGTGTCGTTCGAGCCGGTAGAAAGGCAGAGCCTACTCGAGTGTGCTACACCGGAACACCGTTTCATGCGTCTATGTGAGATGATCTCTTTCAGGATTGCCGAGACCAAGCTGGGGCTGCCGCCGCGCCGGGGCGAGTATTCTTGATCTTCTGCTTGGTGGTATGACTCCGAATCACTGGTTGAGAGTCAGGCTATCCTTGAACCACAGCACCGCTCGGTGGTGCTGGTGGGCCGCTGCCGCGATGGCGGCGGCGATGCTGTTGCCGGGGTGCTTTCGCGCTTCTCCTGACCTGCCGCCGCTGTGCCGCGGGTGCAATGTGGTGGTCATCTCTTTGGATACGCTTCGTGCGGACCATCTTGGCGCCTACGGCTACTCGCGGCCGACTAGCCCGCACATCGACAAACTCGCCAGGTCTTCTGTGGTATTCGAAGATGCGATAAGCCAGTCGGCTTGGACCCGGCCTGCTCATGCGTCGATGATGACCGGTCTCTATCCCAGCGAACACGGTATAGTCGCCATGCAGCGTAACCTGCGATTGTCTGCGGACGTGCCGACGCTGGCTTCCTTGCTCGGACAGCGCGGTTACGCCACGGCCGCGTTTACCGGCGGCGCCAACATGTCGGATCATTATGGTTTCGACGTCGGTTTTGATCTGTTCAACTCACCAGGGCGGCGCATCGAGGACAGCCTCGAGGGCATCGAGCGCTGGCTCGCCGCTCGGGGCACACAGCGCTATTTCCTCTTTGTTCACGGCTTCGATGCGCACCGGCCATACAAGTCGGATGCTATTGATAGAAGAGCTTTGGGCCTTGGCCAGGCTAGGGCCAAAGGACTACTGCGAGCGTGTGGTGCCAAAGCGGGGGCGGCCGATATGCGTCGCTTTGTAGCTGAGTACGATGCCGCGATTCATCGTGGCGATCGAGGCGTCGGTCGGTTGCTCGAGCTGATCGATACCCGCGGCGGGTTGGACCACACCGTAGTCGTTCTTACCTCGGACCACGGGGAGGAGTTTCTCGAGCATGGCCGTTGTTTTCACATTAGGACCTTACACCGGGAGATCCTTCGCGTGCCGCTTGTCGTATACGTTCCCGGTGTTAGTGCGCGACGTGTTTCCGGTGTGGTGCCGGCCTCGGCTTCTCTTCCTGCGACCATACTCGACGTGGTCGGACTAGATGGCCCGGATGCGCCCGGACCATCGGTGGCTCCGCTATTGGCTGGCGAGTCACCGCAATTTGAGTATGTTGTCAGTGAGACCTCGAGCCACTTCAGCGAGGGCAGGGGCATTGGCCACCTACGCGCGCTTACTGGTAACCGCGAGAAGCTCGTGCATTTCATCGATCAGCGGCGCTACCTCTACTACAACCTCGCAGATGATCCGTTGGAGCAAAACCCGGTCGCGCGGGGGCCAGGGGTGGCTAAGCTTTCGCGCCTGCTCGAGCGATGGTCGGCCGAGCACGCTCTTCAGCCGGTTAGCCTGGCTGCGCGGCCGATTCCCTCGCGACTAGCGCGTGAACTGCGGGCACTGGGCTATGTTGATTGATCGCGCTAGAGTCGGCCGCTCGATACGGGATGTCGATACGTGTTGGGTTTGATTATTTGTGTGGTCGCGGCGTTTAGACTTAGCACCACGCCGTTGATGGCTGTCGCCGTGGTCCTGGCGGTCGCCAATTCCGTGTGCTTCGCCTGGCGGGTGGCGGTTTCGGTACGTGGCGGTCGCGACTGTCCTCGTCTGGTTATGATAGTGCAGCACGGTAGTACGGCTCTGGCGGTGTTCTTAGTGTTCGTGTCATTTTCGCTGTCCTAGTCGCGAGAGTTTGCAGGAGACCTGATGTCCAAGCCGATTCTTTATCACAATCCCCAGTGCAGTAAGTCGCGTAAGACTCTCGAGCTATTGCGCGAGCGCGGCCTAGACTTGCTGGTAGTCGAGTATCTGACAACGCCACCGAGTCGCGAGACCCTTGTTGCTCTTCTCGAGGGTGCTGACAGCGACGTCGCGGAGTTCGTGCGCCGTGGGGATGTCGCCTTTGCTGAGGCCGGGCTGTCTCTATCGGCGGACCCATCGGTGGATGAAGTCGCCGACTTATTGGTGTCCCACCCGCGACTGATGCAGCGGCCGATTTTGCAGGCCAACGGTCGCGTTGCCATCGGACGTCCACCCGAGCGGGTTCTTGATATTCTCGACTGACCACCGGGGAGTCGTCTGTGAAACTACCGCGTCAACCCTCTTGTGTAATTTATGATCTCGACGGTGTGCTGCTCGACACTGAGCCGTTTTATACCGAGGTTACCCAAGAGATTGTCTCTGCCTACGACAAGACCTTCGACTGGTCGACAAAGCGGCACATGATCGGCCGTCCCTCGTTGCAGGCAGCGCGTTATCTGGTAGATAGCCTCGACCTGCCAATTAGCGCGGAAGACTATCTTGAGCGGCGGAGGGCGGGGCTAGAGCGACGCTTTGTCGCAACACCGGCTAAGCGTGGGGCCGAGGCTTTTACGCGGGCTCTTTCTCGGCAGGGGATTTGCCAGGCGGTGGCGACAAGCAGCGAGCGGGAACTCTATTCCATCAAGATTACCGATCACGCTGACTGGTTTTCTGTTTTTGCCGAGACCGTTACCGGTGATGATCCAGCACTGCTTAGAGGCAAGCCTGCACCAGACATATTTCTGCTCGCGGCGCAGCGTGTTAATGCGCGAGCGAGCGAGTGCGTGGTGTTCGAGGATTCTCCAGCTGGCATCGAGGCCGCGCATGCTGCCGGTATGCAGGCGGTGGCGCTGCCCGATGCGAATATGGATAGTGAGTTGTTTGCTAGCGCCGAGCTGGTAATCGCAGGTTTCGATGCCATCCAGCCCGCCGACATTGGCTTCTAGGGGCCGTCGTTTCTAACCGAGAACACCCTCGCGTTTGAGCGATTCGACCTCGTCGTCGCTCATGCCCAGCTGCGTGAAGATGTCCGCCGAGTCTTGTCCTGGTAGCGGCGCCTGCTCGGCCGCTCGGCCAGGCGTGCGAGACAAACGCGGGGCGGCCTGCGGCGTGGCATCTGCGTTTACCCCACTAATGAAGCCACCGCGCGCCTTGGCGTGAGCGTGTTGGGCAGCTTCGTTGAGCGAGAGAACCGGAGCGACGCAGGCATCACAACCGGTGAACACTGCTTCCCACTGTCCACGAGTCTTGGATCTGAAAACCCCAGAGAACTTCGCAGCTGTTTTCGGCCAGCTGCTCTGGTCATGCTGGTGGGGCATGTTGTCGGCATCGAGGCCGAGCTTCTCGAGCAGTACGGCGTAGAACTGGGGCTCGATGGCACCAACGCTCATGAACAGTCCGTCCGCCGTTTCGTAGGTGTCGTAGAAGGGGGCACCGCTGTCGAGCAGGTTGGTCCCGCGCTGTTCTGACCACAGGCCGGCGGCCTGGAAACCAAAGAGAAAAGAGCTTAAGTGGGCTACACCATCGACCATAGCAGCATCGATTATCTGCCCTTCCCCCGAATGGGTGCGTTCGAAAAGCGCCAAGACTATACCCATAGCGCACAGCATTCCGCCTCCGGCAAAATCTCCGAGCAGGTTTACCGGGGGCAGAGGTTTCTCGCCCTTGCGTCCGATCAAACTCAGAGCCCCGCTCAGCGCTATGTAGTTTATGTCATGGCCTGCCATGGCCGAGTATGGCCCCTCCTGTCCCCAGCCGGTAAGCCTAGCGTAGACCAGGGCGGGGTTGCGCTGCATCACGGGCTCAGGGCCGGCACCAAGCTTTTCCATGACTCCAGGGCGAAATGGTTCAATGAGAACGTCGCTGTTCTCCGCCAGCCGCAGCAGGGTCTCCACACCACGCGGATCTTTCATATTGATGCCGACCGAGCGCTTTCCGCGGCCGAGATAGTCTCGGGTAGGGTCGAAGCCACCACCGGCGGCAGGCGAGCGGTCGACGCGGATGACCTCTGCACCGAAATCGGCCAGGATCATGCCAGCATATGGCACCGGAGCAAGGCCCGCCATCTCGATTACGCGAATTCCGTCTAGTGGCCGCATTCTTCCCTCCTATGAGAAGCGGTCAACATGTGGTGCTTGCCCGGTCTAGTCAACGCGGCGAGTCGTAGTCCGCTAGAGCAGGATGATTAGCGCGGTGGCCCGCTTGATAGGGGATTTTCGACATTGACACGATGGCCAAGACCGGGACATAGTTGGGTACGACGGTACAGCTCCGTCCACCCCCCCATCTGAGTGGGGGCAGCCTTGGGAGGGACATGAGACACTCTAACCTACCTCTTGCCGCCATTGTCGCTTTTGTGATGATGACCTTGCTCGTGGTGCCTGTGCCCGAAGCGGCCGCAGGCCTGAGCCAAGAACTTCAGTGCCGCGCCGACATAGACCGAGCATCGCGTCGCTATATAGAACGCGTGCATCGCGTCAGGCAGCGCTGCTTGCGCAAGGTCTTCCGCGGCGCCCTGCCTCTTGCCACCGACTGTATCACTGGTGACGGTGACGCCGATACGCAGACGCGTATCGAGGAACTACGCGGCCGAGTGGGGGCCATCGTTCCCAAGCATTGCACCAGGGCCAATATGGCAGAACTTGGATACCCGGGCCGCTGCAGGGATACCAATCCTCCCTCTAATTCTTTCGACGTAAACGATCTCGAAAGCTGCATCATAGATATCCACGATGAGGCGATCACTCATATGCTCGAGTTGGAGTATCCGCCCGAGCAGGCATTGCCCGGGCGTTTCGTTCGTTGCGTCGCGGGTGCCGCGCGTCGCGCGGCTGATATGGTGCGGTTGGAGGTTCGTGCGCGACACCGTTGTTTGTTCGCCAACGAGACCAAGTTTCTGCAGGACGATTCCTGCCGTGAGCCCATGCCTCCTTATGGAGCGGGGACAGGTGATGAACGAGCGGACGGACGCATCCTACGCTCTTACGTAGGCCTGCTCTCGGGTATCCCCGTAGTCTGCAACGGCGTCGACCTGGATTTTCTCGGTTACACCGATGACTGCGTCGATGATACCCAGGGGCGTTTTAATTCTTTCGATCTCAAGCTCTGTATTTTCAACGACCACCGCCAGATCGCGGCCGACTCGGTTGAAGTCGCCTATCCGGCCGATCCCGTCTGCGGTGACGGTGATGTGGAGGGAGACGAAGAGTGCGACGATGGCAACGACATCGACACCGATGCCTGCCTCAACTCCTGCCTAGTCGCGCGTTGTGGTGACGGTTCGGTTCATGCCGGTGTAGAAGACTGCGATGATGGTAACTCTAGTGACGGTGACGCGTGCAAGAACGATTGTAAGGCTAACGTCTGTGGCGATGCGATCGTCAACGTAGGCGTCGAGGACTGCGACGACGGCAATAGTAGTGACAGCGATGCCTGCCGCAACAACTGTGAAAACGCCGCTTGTGGTGATGGCGTTACCTGTCTTGCCGCTGGGTGCAGCTCGGGGCCGAACGGAAGCTTTGAGGATTGTGATGATGGCAACGTGGCTAGTGGCGATGGCTGCAGCTCGGAATGTGGCATCGAGTTCTGCGGCGACGGCGTCGTCAACAACAATAACGAAGAGTGCGACGACGGGCTGAGCAACGGTAGCGGGCCTAACCAGTGCCGCGCTCTAAGCTGCAAGCTCCCAAGCTGCGGTGACGGAGTTGTCGACGACTCTCCCGAGTTCGGCGAACAGTGCGAGCCGCCGGGAACACTCACCTGCGGCGGTGACTGTCGCTTCTTGCTATGTGGCAACGGTGTCGTAGATGTCGATGCCGGTGAGGAGTGTGATGACGGTGCGGGTAATTCTAACACCGCCCAAAATGCCTGTCGCGAAGACTGTACTGAGCCTTTCTGTGGCGATGGTAAGCTCGACGACCAGTTTGGCGAGCAGTGCGAGCCGGTTGACGGTGTCGACTGTTTGGCCGGATGCGTGTTGCCCAACTGCGGCAATGGGACCTTGGAGCCGCAATTTGGCGAGGAGTGCGACGACGGTGCGGCCAACTCGGATACTGCCCCAGATGCTTGCCGCACCGATTGCAGCAGCCCGAGCTGCGGGGACTCTGTCGCCGATAGTGGCGAACAGTGTGATGACGGCAACGGCAGCGATACGGATGCGTGTAAGAACGACTGTAGCAACAATGTTTGCGGTGACGCCGTGGTCTACAACGGAGTAGAGGCTTGTGACGATGGCAACACTGTCGACACCGACGCCTGTAAGAACGACTGTAGCGACAATGTCTGTGGTGACGGTGTGGTCTATGGCGGAGTGGAAGACTGTGACAACGGCGCAGCCAACTCCGATACCAATCCCGATGCCTGCCGTGCCAGCTGTGTGCTGCCAAGCTGCGGCGATGGTGTGATAGATCCGAGTCTATCTGAGCAGTGCGATGACGGTGCGGCCAACTCCGATACCACGGCCGACGCCTGCCGCAGTGATTGCACTACGCCGGTGTGTGGTGACGGTGTGGCTGATAGTTCAGAGGAGTGTGACGGAGCGGACGATTCTGTGTGCCAGGCCCAGGGCAGTTCTTGTGGTGGCGCTTGTGCCTGCATCAACGAGTGTCCGGCCTTTGGCGAGGCGGTGTTGTTCTCCGGTACCGGAATCGAGTGCAGCAGCGATGCCGACTGTGGCCCAGGAACCTGTGTGTCCGGACGTTGTCACACTGTAACAAACCTAGATACCGGTTGGACTGGGCTCGGGCATAACTCGGATATTACCGACCGGGTAGCCGTGCGCGCGCTTCTCGAGTGTGGCACCACCTTCCCTTGCGGAGAATGTGCGATTACCGGTATCGACCCTGCGCCGGGCAACTGCCGTTGTGAGAACGACAACCAGGCTGTGTGCATGAAACCGTTCCAGGTGGACAACGATTCTTGTGGCGGCGACGTGTGTAACTGCTATCTCGGACCGCCGCTTGATTTGTCGGCTGGTGGCACACCGGTATGTGTCGTCAATCGAATCGCCAGCGATATAGCCGGCACCGGTAATGTCGATCTTGGCCAAGGAGTGGTGAGTGCGGATCTGGCCTCGAAGGTCTTTCTTGGCGAGAGCCTGTTCCAGCCCTGCCCGGCGTGTGTTGGCGATATCACCCCCAATGATGGGCTTAAAGAAGGCATCTGCGATCTTGGAGAAAACAAGAACGGAGCGTGTGACGCTAACGCCTTGAACACTACCTTCCCCGCGCCAGGCGGTGGCCAGCATAGCCTCGATTGCTTCCCGCTGGCCGGCAAGAACGTCTCGGGAACCGGGCTCAAGATTGCGTTCACTCAGAGTACGGGCCGCGTTGAGCTTGGACCAGCGGCGATAGCCTGTGATCCTTTCCCGCCGATTATCACTGACAGCTGTCTGTGTGGCCTGTGCACGGGGGATCCGACCTTCTCGACGGTTTGTTCCTCGGATGCGGAGTGTGCTGCAGCGGGCGTTGGTGGTACCTGTAGCACCGTGGGTGTGGGGCCATCGCCGCTTCCACATCCCAACGCTTGCGGCGCCGCGGGTTGTGTTGATGTCGACGGCAACGGTATCCACGGTGAATGTCCGGACAAGACTTCAGCCTTCTGTGACGGACTGCTCCGCGCGAATGGAGATCCTTTTGTGACCTGTATTTCTGATGGCGACTGTGCGGCTAATACCATAGGCCGGGACGCGGGCTTGTGTACTATCGTGACCAATAGGCCCTGCTTCCTCGACGTAGTCGTCGCTGAGGGTAAGTCGGACCCCTCGGCACCCGCAAGTGCTGCGACGTTCTGTATCCCGCCGACGGGGAACCAGGGCATCAACGGTGTCGCCGGTCTTCCCGGCCCCGGGCGTGTGGTTACACAAACGGCGGTGAGGACTTTCTGTAAGTCTGACCCGGCGGTCGAATACATCCCCGGGGTGGGCGGCTGTAACTAGGGTCGGTGCACGACCCGCCGGTGTTATTTGGAAGACTTCAGAAGCGTGAGAAACTCTGAAGTTGGATCGAGTACCAGCGTGGTGCGGCCCGAGAGGGTCTCGCGGTAGGCCTCGAGCGTGCGCATGAACACGTAGAACTCGGTGTCTAGGCTGTAGGCTTCGGCGTAAATTCTGGTTGAGTCTGCTTCGGCCTTGCCACGGATGATCTCGGCGTTCTTACGTGCTTCGGCCAGGAGGACGTCGCGTTCTTTCGCCGCCTGCGAGCGGATCTTGCGCGACTCTTCTTCGCCCTGGGCGCGAAAAGTCTTGGCCTGACGCTCGCGCTCGGTGCGCATCCGGCTAAAGATATTCTGTTCGTTTTTCTCGGGGAGGTCGGTGCGCTTGATACGTACATCGACGACCTCAACGCCGTATTCGGCGGCCCGGGTGTTCGAGCTTCCGGTTACTCCACCCATCAGGGCCTCGCGATCTCCCGAGACAACGTCACGCAGCGTGATCTTGCCTATGGCCTCACGCAGGTTCGAGTAGATGATGTCGTCAAGCCGCGACTGCGCCCCTGATACCGTGATCACAGTTTTATAGAACTTGAGAGGGTCGACGATACGCCAGCGTGAGAAGTTATCGACAACCAGCTGCTGCTTGTCGCGGGTTATGAGCTCGCGTGGTGCGGCGTCGTACTCCATGAGGCGTTTTTCGAAGTAGACGACTTTCTGCACCAATGGCGTCTTGAACTGAAGCCCGGGTTCTAGGACGGTCCGTATCGGTCGGCCGAACTGAAGCACGATAGCCTGTTGCCATTCACCGACTTGGAAACACGAGAGGTTATAGACTACCGCGATGGTGGCCAACACGCCTATGATCGCCAGGGCAATTCGGTTCACGGCTTAGGCTCTCCCTGCACGGCGGAGGCTCGTCCTGTCTGCAACAGCTGTCCAAGCGGGAGCAGCGGTACTACGCCCCCGGAAAGATCCTTGTCGATGATGACCTTGTCGATGTTGGGCAGCACCTCCTCAAGAGCCTCGATGTACATGCGCTTGCGGGTGATCGCGGGTGCCTTGGCGTAGGCGCGGTAGAGCAGGCGGAAGCGCTCAGCCGCACCCTCGGCGGCCTTGACCACCGAAGCCGCGTATCCTGAAGCTTCGTTTTCGAGCTGGGCCGCACTACCCCTGGCCTTGGGAAGGATGTCGTTGGCGAAGCCTTCGGCCTGGTTGATCATGCGCTCACGGTCTTGCTCGGCGTTGATGACGTCCTTGAAGGCATCCTGAACGGGGCCCGGAGGGACTACGTCTTGGAGTTTGACCGCTGTTACCTGAAGCCCCGACTCGTAGCCATCCAGAGTAGACTGAAGTAGCTCTTGGGCCTCGACCTGGATTCGTGCTCGTCCGTCGGTCAGAGCGGCGTCGATGGTGCTGCGGCCGATGACCTCACGCATGGCCGATTCGGCTGAGTCGCGCAGCGTGTCGGCCGGATCACGTACCTTGAACAAGAAGGCGACTGGATCCTTGATGAGGTACTGGACGATAAAATCGAGTTCGACGATATTGCCGTCGGCGGTCAGCATACGTGACTCTTCGGTTACCGAGCGATAGCGCGCCGGGGGTCCAGGTGCGATAGTGCGGAAACCGATCTCTTCCTTGAGCACGACGGTTACCGGCGGCTTTAGCGCCCGTTCGATCGGCCAGGGCAGATGCCAGTGTAGGCCCGGATTCGAGGTTTCTACCACCCGTCCAAAACGCAGCACCACACCCAGTTCACTTGGATTGACCTGGTAGATGCCGGTCGATAGCCAAAGCCCGAGGGCTACGACCAGCGCTATGATTGGCGCGGCGCCACCAGGCAGACTGCGCCGAAGCTTCTCGATGGCTTCCTCAATTAGACGTTCGGCATCGTCGCGATCTCCGCGACCATTAAATGGACCAGATGGCATGACTGCGCGCACCGTTGCAGCGGCAGCCGGGGCAGTCAACTCGGTGCCCCACAATGGCAGCGGGCCGGCTCTAGCCGATTAGACGGGTTGGGGGGAGGGGGCCTGAGGGTTGTCGCTAGTAGAGGGCTTCGTTTCTGGTGCGGCTGGCAGGTAAAAAACCATGCGCGCACCGCCACCAGGAGCCTTCTCCGCCCAGATCTCTCCACCGTGATAGCTGACCACTTCCCGGCATATAGCCAGGCCAAGGCCAGTTCCCTTGGGCTTGTCGATAGACTTTTTCTTGGCCTTGACCTGGTGGAAACGATCAAAGACTTTTTCGAGTTCGTCTTCGGGAATGCCGGGTCCCGAATCCTGTACGGCAATGAGGACGCTGTCTTGGCCGTGGTGGAGGTGGCGCTGTCCCGAGACCAGAATCTGTCCGCCGGCTGGGGTGAACTTCATGGCATTGCTGAGGAGATTGGTCAGTACCTGTACCAGGCGGTCGCGATCACCGATGATGCCCGGCAGGCCGCGCGCACATTCCAATTCGAGCGCAACACCCGACTCGTCGGCCAAGGGTTTGAAGGTGGTCACCACCTGGCCGAGAAGGTCGAAGGGGTCCTCAAGCTCTTCCATGTTCCATTCGACTCTGCCGGCTTCTATCTTGGCTAGATCGAGCAGGTCGTTGATCAGGCGTCCGAGGCGATCGGATTCGTCCATGATGACCTGGCTGAACTTCTTGCCGGTGCGCTTGTTTTCATCGTCGCCGTAGCGCCAGATGATTTTCGATGCCGAGCCGATTGCGGCCAACGGGCTACGCAGCTCGTGGGAAACGTTACTCAGGAACTCGGTCTTGAGCCTGTCATTCTCGGTCAGGCGTGTGTTGATCTCGCGCAGCTCCTTGGTCCGCTCTTGAACCTTGAGCTCTAGCAGTCGAGAGTGTTCCTCTATCTGACCGCGCAGTCGTTTTTCTTCGTGGGTGGCGGCTTCGGCGCGGTCTTTCGCCACTACCAATTCTCCAATGTAGGTCTTGATAGAACGCCGCATCATTTCGAACTGGTGGCCGAGAAAACCTATCTCATCGTCCGAGTCGAGCACGCTGATTTCACGGTTGAGGTTACCACTGGCAATGGCCTCGGCGTCATGGGCGAGGCGACGGATCGGTTGCAACAAACGGCGGCTGAGTAGCACCGAGACGATGAGCCCAAGCAGTGTTGCTACACCGGCAAAGGTCACGGCCGCCCGCGTGGCCTTGAGCATTATCTGCTGACCGCGGATTGATGCTTCGGCGGAGCGCTTCTCGATAGCATCGAGCCCGAATCCGAGAACCAGGTTGCCCCAGATAGAACCGCCGACGTTGATAGGGTGATATATCTCCACCACCTGCGTGCCTGAGCTGACATCGGTCATCACCGTTCCACTCTCGGCCAGTGGCGAGGTGAGTGTTGATCCGACTCTCTCGGGGTCGGTGTGGACGATGACCACTCCGGCATTGTTGGTCACAAATCCATAGGACAGGTCAGGGGTGCTCTCGGCTACCGATCGCAGCGAGGCATGGACGAAGGTGAAGTTGTAGCCGGCGATGGCGTTTTCCATACTCAGCGCCATGCTGTCGGCGAGCAAGGCGCCGCGCTCGATCAGAGCGTGACGCAGCTCGGTGGTCGAACGGACTATCTCTCCGTGCAGGATCGTTGCCTGTCGGTTGACGAGGAACCAGCACACCAGTGTGACCGCGAGGAAAGTAGTGATCGCGCCAGCCAGGACCAAGCGCAGGTGTAGGCCGATGCCGCCGAGGAAGCCATTCTTGGTCGCAGATGTCGAAAACTTCAGCATCATATGGGTGCTTGGTGGCGGCCTAGAACTCCTGCTCTATTCTGAAGAACCACCAGCGCGTGACCTCGGAGAGAGGCCGGACGATATCTTCCTGGTATTCTGTGTGGCGTTTGTCAAAGAGATTTTGCCCAACAAAGCTTATGGTTGGCCAACTCGCTGCATGTTTGTAATGGATCGCAAGGTCGGCCCTGACGTAGGCATCGTGCTCAACCAACGCGGTACTCGACGACAAAACCGACGACTGCTTGATGTCATCGACAAAGTGCAGTGTTGGTACCAGCGTAATCCTAGGAGTCAGTTTCGCGATTGTCCGTAGGTTTGCCTTCCAGCTGGGTACACTGTGGTCGGTCTTGGCGCGCTGGGTAAGGCGCTGCCAAGTCACGTTGGCCTCACTGCGGATGTTCTCATTGATTGCCAGATTGGCTGCGGCCTCGACTCCATAGGAGTAGGCATTGGCGGCGTTGTCGAGAAACACCGTGGTGCCAGTGGCGGGGTCGAACTGGGTGGTCTTACCGCTGAAGGTCGAGATCCCGTCGTAGTCGTTGTAGTAGCTGGTGATCTCGGCCGATAGGTCATCGCCGAAGCGGTGTCGTAGTCCGATTTCGTAGGCTAGTAGCTCGGTGTCGTCGACGCTGCCATCGCCGACAAAATTGACCGGGCCTGAGGCGGTGGGGACGTTGGCGAAGGTCACGCCCAGGTCGCCGAAAGCAGGGGTGTTGATCGCGCGCGAGAATGATCCCCACAGCGTCGTGCGCTCGTTGAAGCGGTGAGCCAAACGCGCCGAGGGCTGGAAGTTGGTGCCGGTAAAGGTGTTGTCTTCGATCTTGGTGCCTAGTGTAAGCCGTCCGCCCTCCCATAGGTCGATCTGGTCTTGGATGAATCCGCCGAGTACATCGAGGGTGTTACGCGGAGGGTCGATGTCGAGTACCGCTGTTGCATCGATGCTGACGTTGGTCTGCCGGAAGTTGCCTCCCCAGGTTATGCTGTGACGTCGGTGCGGCCTGAAGCTGTGTTGAACATCGAACTCCCAGGTCTTTCGGCTCAGAGCGAAACGTTCGTCGCTCAGGCCTAGTGCCGGAGGCACACTTGGCCCTATGTGGGTCGATAGGAAAGGATACGAAGCGTCTTTGTCGTCGATTGCGAACTGAATCTGTGCGCGTGATCCGTCGGCGAAATCCTTGCCGAGACGCATCATGCCGGTGAACAACTCGGTGTCCATTCTGTCTTGGGCTTCGATACGCGTCGGTGTCAGCCCGCCCGGGCCTAGGTTTAACGCGGTTATGCCGCTGCCGAGTCGGCTGTCGTAGTACTCGCCGGTGCCGGTCAGGCTAAGTCCCTGACCTAGGTCCCAGTCGAAGCGGAAGCCGGCGCGTTGTTCTTCGCGGCCGTCGTCTATCCTGCCGCCAACCCGGGATTTGAAACCGTCATCATCAGCGGAGCGGCCGAATATTCTGTACTCGAAGCTACCGAAGCGTCCGCCATAGCGTAGCTCGCCCTGAGCCAGATTGCGTGCGCCGCCAAGCACGCGTGCCAAGCCACCCTGAGTATCTTCGGCGCTCTTGGTGATGATGTTGATGACGCCGTTCATGGCGTTTGCCCCCCAAAGGGCACCGCCGGGACCGCGGATCACCTCGATACGGTCGATGTCGGGCATGAAGGTGTTCCACTCGTGCCAGATGGTTCCACCGAATACCGGCGTGTAGATGGGGCGGCCGTCAAGTAGTACCAACATCTTGTCTGCAAATATGAAGGCCATGCCGCGAGCGCTTACCGCCACCATGTTGCGGTCGACGGCGGCGACATCGAGGCCGGGAACCATCCGCAGGGCATCGGTGAGAGATTCGGCGCCCGACAGCGAGATTTCCTCGCCGGTTATGACGTGAATCGCTGCAGCGGCTCCCCAGAGCGACTCGGGATGCCGGGATACCGAGGTTACGACATCACTCTCGACTTTGAAGAACTGGATTTCTTCGCCGAGCTCGTCGAGTTTCTCCGGCGCCGCGAAGGGATCGATGGAGCCGGTGTCGTCGTTGGCGTGTGCGGCTACTACTAGAAGCAGGAGCCAACACACGGCAGCGAGCGTCAACAGTGACGCTCTTCGATACTTGCGTACTCGTGCGTTTCGCCGAGAATTTCTCGTTACCATTAGTTGGCCCCCGAGTCGATGATTACGTCGGCCATAGTCATCAAGCCTGGCCCGAACTCCAGCCCAAGGTCGCGTGCGACCCTCTCATTGACTACCAATGAACTCCCGATGGGGGCTTGCACGGGCGGCGATTGTTCTCCGTCCTCGATCATGCGTTCCAGCAGTACGGCAGCCTGTGATCCCATCGTCGTGTAGTCGGGTGAGATCGACAGCAGCGCGCCTGCGCGTACGAAGTTTTCCGAGAAGGCTAGGAACGCAACGTTGTCGTTGCTGCAGCGTTGGCTGAGGTAGCGGAAGTTGTCGCGGCTAATCACCACCGGATCGGGCAGCATCCACAGAGCATCTATGTCGCGGCGGATGCGCCGGTACGCTCCGGCTACATCGTCGCTGTAACGGACCTCTTCGGTGATCAGTTTGATGCCGACGGCTGCAGCCGCATCGGTGGCCTGGCGCAGTGCGGTTTTTGAGGTTCTATCGCTGTGGATGACTCCGATTCGCTCGATCTGTGGCAATAGAAGCTTGAAGCGAGTGAACAAGGCGTCCACCGGCATCTCGACAGCGACACCGGTGGCTCCTGACCCTAGTTCGTAGCGGGTCCAATCGAGGACCATGGCGAACACCAGCGGGGTCTTAGGCAGCATCCGGCGGCTTAGATAGGCGGCCTGACTTCCCAGCGCGAATACCGCCTCGACTTTCTCGTTGGCAGCGGCATCCTTCAGCAGCTTCTCTCCCTTGTCGCGCGAGCCGCCGATTTCGATCAGTCTGGTCGATCCCTCCAGTGCGGTTTCGAACGCCGATATGGGCCCCGAGTACTGGGGCAGATCATCGCTCTTTACTACCAGCACCACGGCCTCGGCTGGCTGCGCGCTCATAAGCATGCTGATGAGCGCGAGCGCAAGAAGTTGCCATCTCAGTATTGTTCCCAATGCGCTATTGGTGTTCATAGCCGAGTTCCACCTGTTGGTTTTATTGACGTACAATTTCTTAGTCTCGCTTTGTCTCGATGCTATCGAGGAGTTTCCATTCGTCGTAGCCGAGAAGGCTGGTCAGCCTTCTCCCGGTGCCAGTGGTGTTTACCGAAGAAATGTTGTCGCGAAATCTCGCGATTTCTTCCGCGCTCGCGTAGTCGGTTGCATAGATACGCGGGAAGGGAATTTCTTCGGAATAGCCCAGGTCATGAAGCTCCTGGGTGAGTTTGGGGTTTACAGCGGCGAGCATGCCAAACTGTGCGGTCGAAACGAAGGCTGCGTCTACCTGGCCGAAGCTTACCGCCAGGAGTGCGTCGATGTCTTTGGGCACAGCGATGATGCGTATTCCGGGATTACGCTCGCGCAGGTTCTCTAATCGGGTTGGCCGATGAGCCTGAGTGAGCGTGGGCATGGTGGCGGCAACCGAACCGTGCCCGAGCTCGCGTAGGTTGGTGATCGAGGCTCGGGCCATGAGGGTCTTGCGCCCGAGCGATTGGCCGCCTCGCAGCGGCAGCAGTATGGGGGTTAGCCCCGAGGGAAGATCGTCGTTCTCCCTGACCCAGTTGGGTATGACTACAAAAGCCGGGCGCTGGGTGCTGAACTCACGCTTGAAGTCTTGGAAGCGTGCGAAGGCTTGAAACTGCAGTCCAGTGCCCGAATCGGAGAAGTAGCTTCCGGCTGCTTCGGTCAGAACACTTAGGTTCCCCGGGGCGAATTCCGGACTGTAGAAGAACAGGGCGGTTTGTCCTGCCGGGGCGACGCCGGGCGCTGCTAAGCACAAAGCGAAGACGAAGCTGTAGATGCTGCAGCGCATAAAAAACGGCACCAGACCTACGGGGCCGACGTTCTTAGCAGCAAAGGCGGTGCCAGCTTAGTGCGTTTTGGGGAAGTGCCTGATAATCCAACTGGTTACTCGATTTTGCCCTTGGCTGGTGGCTGATAGAGCGTCAATTATGCAACGCCAACGTAGCTGCTTTGCGCTCTGACGTACGGGATTGTACGACACTGCTTAGGGCTAGTTTCTAGCCGCAGCGTTGATTGGTTTGCGCTGACCGACTGCTAGCGGCTTTCTACGTGATCCGGAGGAATAAACCATGGATTTTGAATACTCGGACAAGACCAAGAGCTACATCGAACGCGTCAGCGCCTTTATGGATGAGTACCTCTACCCCAACGAAGAGGAGCTGCGTAGCCAAGTAGACAGCGCACCCACGCGCTGGAAGGTGATCCCGTTGCTAGAGGAACTCAAGGACAAGGCCAAGGCTGCGGGCCTGTGGAATCTGTTCCTTCCTGATAGCGACCAAGGTGCGGGGCTCAGCAACCTGGAATACGCACCCTTAGCCGAACTCATGGGCCGCTCGCGCTTCGCCTCGGAGACTTTTAACTGCTCGGCTCCTGATACTGGCAACATGGAGGTTCTGGTCCGCTACGGTTCGGCTGAGCATAAGAAGCGATGGCTCGAGCCGTTGCTCAGCGGCGAGATCCGCTCATGCTTTGCCATGACCGAACCCACCGTGGCCTCATCCGACGCTACCAACATCTGCGCAACCATAGAGGCTGACGGGGATGAGTACGTGATTAACGGTCGCAAGTGGTGGACCTCTGGAGCCGGCGATCCTCGCTGCAAGATCGCAATCTTTATGGGCAAGACCAGCCCCGAGGCCGACCGCCATCACCAGCAGTCGATGATTCTGGTACCGCTGGACAGCCCAGGGGTCAAGGTCGAACGAATGCTCAGCGTGTTTGGCTACGATGACGCGCCTCACGGTCACGCGGAGCTGCAGTTTACCGATGTCCGTGTTGCCAAGAGCAATCTCTTGCTTGGTGAAGGGCGGGGTTTTGAGATTGCTCAAGGGCGGCTTGGCCCGGGGCGCATCCACCACTGCATGCGCACGGTTGGTGCTGCCGAGCGTGCTCTTGAAGCCATGTGCCGACGAGCCAAGAGCCGTGTCGCCTTTGGCCGCGCACTCGCCGACATGGGTATTACCAAACATCACATCGCGCACTCACGTATGGAGATCGAGCAGGCCCGGCTGCTCACCCTCCGGGCTGCCTACATGATGGATACGGTTGGCAACAAGGCTGCTCGTATGGAGATTGCCATGATCAAGGTGGTGGCGCCGACTATGGCACTTAGGGTCGTCGACCGTGCCATGCAGGTCCACGGCGGGGCCGGTGTTAGCCAGGATTTCGGCCTTGCCGAAGCCTACGCCAATTTGCGGACCTTGCGTTTTGCCGATGGCCCCGACGAAGTTCACACCGAGCAGATCGGCAGGCTGGAGCTGCGCAAGTATAGCTAGGGAGATGCGGCCCTCCCTTTGGCGGCTGAGCTGTGGTATCTACGGAGCCGGTTTTGTCGTGTCTAAGGTTGTTGCGGACAGTGCTAAGCCTTTAGTTGCTGCCTTGGTGGCGGTGCTGGCCCTGCAGGGTTGTGCCGCCAGGCGGGCTGTGACGGCCGCGCCGTCGACAGCCTTGCTCGAGGTCGAGCGCATGGTGCTCATGCCTATTGCCGACGCGCGTGATGATGCGACACGTTTTGAGTCGGTGGGCGTGGGGCATAACGTGCGTAAAGCCGCCCACAGACTACTTGCCAAGAAAGGCTATGCGCTGTTGTCCCGCGATCTTTTCGATGAGCCCGGGGTGAGCCGGCCGAGGGTTGCGCTGCGCAGTCTCGATGGCGTAAGCCCCTCTGAGCTGGCGGCGCTTGGTCCGGCGGGCGCCGAGACCCTGCTCTACATCTTTGTCAAAGAGGTTTCCCAACACTACGACGGTGGTGGTGACGCCTATCGTATCGTTCTCTCGGCTGTGGTTGTCGACCAAGACAGCGAGACCATAATTTGGCGCAGCAGTGGAGTCGGCACTTCCAACTTTGGTGGAATGTTAAGGGCGGCGAGCCCGTTTCGCGGGCAGTACGACGCGGCTTACGAGGCCCTGGTCGAGGTGTTCTCCTCAATTCCGAACCGTAAGGCATGATCATTACTACGAGGGTTGCTGCTGAGCGGCGCAGGGTTGGTTCTCTTTTTGCCGGGATGATGCTGGCCGCTTTGGCCGTGAATGGCTGTAGTAGCGCTGAGCTTGAGAGCCACGATGCGGTATCAGCGCAGGCAGCGAAACCGCCGCTAGTTTATCTCATGCCCATACTCGACAGGCGGACTATCGAGCGTTCGCGCTCCGTCTTGGCTACCAAGCAAGTCGAGAATGCTACATCCTCTATCCTCGGCGAGAAGGGCTACCAAGTCGAAATCACCGAGGTGTCTGACGAGGAGCAGTTACGGATGTTGGTGGATTCCCCGGCCATGGAGTCGAGCGTTGAGTCGCTGATATCGGTCGCGCCTGCTTCGGCCGAGACGCTGCTAGTCGTCTACTTAGACCTGATAGACACGGAGTTTAACTCGCCAACGGTGGACTTCCGCGTGAAGGTCTCTGCCGTCCTCATCGACACCGCCACGCGTGCCGTGGTTTGGCGAAACAGCGGTGAGGCCAGCGCAAATGGAACCGGGGTGTTCGCGGTTGTCTCACCGAGCGCTGCGCAATACGAGGCCATCTACCGGAGCCTGACCGATCTTTTTGCCCCGTTGACCGCCGATTCGCTCGCAACGAATGTTCAGGAATAATCCGGACTAGGGTAGTTCGATGGTGCCGCGCAGATACAGTGCGCAGCGCCCCGAGACCCTGGTGCGCTGTCCACGCTCTTCGCAGATAAGCTCGCCTCCTCGACGCGATATCTGGCGTGCGCGTAGCTGCTTCTTGCCTAGGCGTTGCGCCCAGTAGGGGGTCAGCGTGCAGTGGGCTGAACCGGTTACCGGGTCTTCATCGATTCCGTGCGATGGAGCGAAGAAGCGTGAGACGAAATCCGCCTCTTTCCCGGGGGCGGTCACAATCACACCGTGGGGATGACACCTGGCAAGCGCGCGGAAGTCAGGTTCGATCGAGCGGACGTCGTCTTCGCGCTCAAACACCGCCAGGTAGTTGCTGGCAAGCAGTAGCTGTTGCGGGCGGCAGCCAAGCCCGTCAATCAGGGCTTGGGGTGCTTTGCAGGGCTGGGCTGCGAGAGTGGGTAGGTCGAGCGCCAGCAGATCGCCATTACGCGAGACCTCGAGGCGGCCGCTGCGCGTATCAAAGGCGACCTGCTCGTGGCAACGGCCGAGAACGTTTAGCAACAGGTGCGCCGAGGCCAAGGTGGCATGGCCGCATAGCTCCACTTCGGTGGTGGGCGTAAACCAGCGCAACTGGTAAGCCTCATCGCCAGCGACGAGGAAGGCGGTCTCGGCCAGGTTATTCTCAGCCGCGATGGCCAGCATCGTAGCCTCGTCGAGCCAGCCGCTTAGCGGGCAAACAGCTGCGGGGTTGCCCGCAAAGATGCCCGAGGCGAAAGCGTCGATCTGGTATATGGGGATAGAGCGCATGGTCAGCGTGGCGCACTGGTGTCGCGAGCCAGACGCAAGCCGGCGAATTGCCAGCGCGTATCTGCGGGGAAAAAGTTGCGGTAGCTGGCGCGAACGTGGCCGCGCGGGGTTACGCAGGATCCACCGCGCAGCACCATCTGTCCTGACATGAACTTGCCGTTGTACTCGCCCAGCGCACCCTCAGCCGGTCGGTATCCGGGGTAGGGGGTGTATGCGCTGGAGGTCCACTCCCATACCGAGCCAAAGAGTTGGGCCGCAGCGCCGCTGCCTTGTTCAGATCTGCTGACTGGATGTAGCATCCCGTCGTCGGCGAAGTTGCCCGTGGCGGGCAGTGAGGACGCGGCGATTTCCCATTCAGCCTCGGTGGGTAGTCGGCCCCCAGCCCAGCGCGCGAAAGCCTCGGCTTCGTAGAAGCTGACGTGACACAGCGGTGCATGGGGGTCGAGTGCTAGGCGGCCTCGCAGCGTGAACACGCTAAACGCCTCACCGTTCTCGCGGCTCCAGTACAGCGGCGTGCTCCAGTTTCGCGCCTGGAGCGTCGCCCATCCATCCGACAGCCAAAGCTCGGGACGGCGGTAACCACCGTCGTCGATGAAGTCAACGAACTCGCCATTGCTCACCGGCCGCGAGGCCAACTCAAACTCGGCGAGAAAAGCCCGGTGACGCGGCAATTCGTTGTCAAAGGCGAAGCCGTTTCCGTTGTGGCCAATGCTGCACAAGCCTTCAGGGTAACGCTGCCACGACAGCCCTGGGGCGTCGTGGCTGGTCTCCAACCGACCCTCAGCGTAGGCGGGCTCTAGCGGGTTGCGTGACAAGGCATGCTTGATGTCGGTGAGCAGCAGTTCCTGGTGCTGCTGCTCGTGATTGAGACCAAGTACGATCAGTTCTCGTAGCTGGTCGTTGGGCTGCGTTTCGTCCGCGGCCAACAGCTCGACCATGCGTTGATCGACGTAAGCACGAAAACTCATCACTTCGGCCAGCGATGGACGCGTCAGCATGCCACGCTCGGGACGGGCATGCATCGGACCAAGACTGTTGTAGTAGGAATTGAACAGGTAACCGTAGGCTTGGTCGAAACAGCGGTAGCCGGGTACTATTGGCGTGAGGATAAGCGTCTCGAAGAACCAGGTCGTGTGCGCGAGGTGCCACTTAGCGGGACTGGCCTCGGCCATCGATTGGACTACGCAGTCCTCCTCGCTCAGATGTTCGACCAGGGCTTGGCTTTGGCTACGTATTTTGCGGTAAGCTGTAATGAGCGACGCGCTGGAGGCGTGGGTGCCACCCGGTTGTAGGGACCTGACTGCTTGTACTTCGCTGTGTTTCATCGTCGCTACGGTAGCTAGCACAGCAGTGGGTTTGACAAAACCGCTGCCGGCCAACGGAGTATGTGGATATGAGCGATGACACCAAGCTGGCAATTCTCGTTGGTGGTGGCCCGGCCCCCGGCATCAATAGTGTCATCGGCGCGGCTACCATTCGTAGCCGCCTCGAAGGTGTGGAGGTGCTGGGTATCCCTGATGGGTTTGCCGATTTAATCGCAGGCGATATCAGTCGTGTTAGTCCGCTCGACATCGATGACGTCAGCCGTATTCACTTTCGTGGAGGTTCTATACTCGGCACCTCCCGCGCCAATCCCACCAGCAGCGAGCGTGACCTCGAGGCCTGTGTACGAACTCTCTGCGAGCTAGGGGTGTCGCACCTCATCACCATTGGTGGTGATGATACCGCGCTGTCGGCGGCACACGTCGCCAGACGTGGTGGCGACCAGCTTCGTGTGGTTCATGTGCCCAAGACCATCGACAATGATCTCGACTTGCCGCCTGATATCGACACCTTCGGCTATCAAACCGCTCGCCATGTTGGTGCCGATATAGTCAAGAACATAATGACCGACGCATTTACAACTTCGCGTTGGTATTTTGTGGTTGCCATGGGGCGTAAAGCCGGGCATCTCGCACTCGGCATAGGCAAGGCTGCCGGTGCCACCTTGACGTTGATACCCGAAGAGTTCGCCGGCGGACGGGTGCCTCTGGCAATGGTCGTCGATACCCTGGCCGGGGCTATCATCAAACGTGCCGGTTATGGCCGCCGCCATGGTGTGGCAGTGCTCGCCGAGGGCATCGCACTGGCGGTAAACCCTGATGATCTCGAGGCTTACCTGGGCAACCTCGACGAGGTCGAGCGTGATGAACATGGCCACGTGCGCATTGCCGAGGTCGACATCGGCGAGGTGCTCAAGCGCGCAGTCAAAGCACGGCTCGCCGAGGTTGGGATGACGCCTACGGTGGTCTCTAAGGACATCGGCTACGAGCTGCGTTGTGCTGATCCCATCCCTTATGATGCCGAGTACACCCGCGACCTTGGGTTCTGTGCTGCCAAGTATCTGATATCGGGGGGGCATGGGGCTATGGTCTCGCTGCAGGGGGGGCGTTTCGTGCCTATTCCCTTCGAGCAACTCATCGATCCTGCTACCAAGCGCACCAAGGTGCGCTTGGTAGACGTCGCCAGCACGCGCTACAAGATCGCTCACCGTTACATGATTCGCCTGCGCAGCGAGGATTTCACCAATCGAGATGAGCTGGAACGTCTAGCGGCGACTACAAGCTTGACGCCCGAGGGGTTCAGCAAGAGCTTTGGCTACGTTGCGGTCGATGAGCCGACACCGCTGGATTTTTCACTCGAGTAGGTAGGTCTTGATGTAGCGCTCCATCTCGCGAGTAGGCTGCCACCACTTCTTCACGTCGAGGTCCTCGGCGACCTTGTTGGCGCCGAGGTAGCCCGGCCCCCCGAGCACCAGGCCGCCGGGGTAGGTTGAGGCTCCGCAGACGTAGAGCCCCGCGATCGGCGTGCTGGTCTCGCAGCAGTCATCGTTGGGGCGGAAACTTCCCATCTGCAGCGGCGTGTAGTCACCGTGCTTGATCGAACCCCGGCGCATCTGCGGGAAGCGTATCTCGATTTCTTCGGGGTCTTCCATGGTGGTGCTGATTATGTTGTCGGGCGTCATGTTGGGCGCGGCCTTGCGCCACTTCTCGAGCATCGCCTGCTCGATCTCTTCGCGCTGCTCGACCCAGCCACCGTCGATGCTGTAGGGTGCATGAATCTGCAACATCGATACCTGTTTGCCCGGCCGGTCGCTCAGTGCCGGATCGAGCTTGGTCTCGCAGGTTGAGTGGCCGCCCAGCGCCGACAGGTCAAGGCGCCCGGCGGCGACCTCGCTCCAGTGATGGAGCAGTTGATCGACGCTCTCTATGCCGATTACGGTCGCAAAGCAGTCGTCTATCCACGGGTCATCGGCAGCGTAGGCCGGAGCCTCGTGGCTGGCGACGTGGAGGGTGTTGAAACTCCACTTGTCCCAGGCCCAGCGGTCTACCGACTCTTCGAGTAGTTCGGGGAGCTGCTCTCTGCCCACGAAATCGATAAAGGTGCTGTGGGGGTCGAGCGTTGACATCACCACCTTGCTACGCAGTACGCGGTCCTCGTGAGCGAGGTGGACGCCAACGGCGCAGCCGTTTTTGATGATGATCTTGTCGACGCTGGCGGCCTCGAGGATCAGTCCTCCATTGCTGACTACAGCGCGTGCTAGAGCACCGGCGAACTTGTGCGAGCCACCGTAGCAGTAGGCCTTGTTGGCAGCGCGATCGAGCATCAACGGGACCATGAAACCCAGCCCGGTCTCGTGCGGATCGAGCCCCCACATGCAGCTGGCGTAGAGCATTAGCGTCCGAACCCGCTCGTGCTCAAAGGTATCGTTGATGATCTCGAGCGGGCTGGCTTCGGCCAGATCGAGCATCTCGCGGCCCAGTTCGGTGCGCTCCATCGCCATGGTGATGTCGATAGGCGACATCGGGGGTATGTAGGTAGCCGGCGCGAGGATATCATCAACGAGCTTGTGCCACCGCCTTGTGATCTTTCCGAAGGTGACCGCATCTTTGAAAGAGAACTTGCTTATAGAGTCTTTGCTGTCCTGGACCATGCGCGCGAGCATCACCGAGGTGCCGTCTTCGAAGACCATCCCGGTTTGGCCCTTGGGTCTTATCCAGCGCAGCGCGGGGCCGTCTAGGTCGAAGTCGCGGATAGCAGGCATGTAGTCGACCATCATGTGGTAGAGAACGTGGGGGTTGGTGGCGTAGCAGGGAAACAGGTTCTCTTCGGTCGCCAATCCACCACCGACTTCGAAGCGGCGCTCGCACACCACTACGCTCAGTCCCGCGCGAGCCAGGTAGGCGGCGGCGATCAGTCCGTTTGGTCCACCGCCGATGACGATCACGTCGAACTCGGCGTTGCGTGGAAACTCTTCTTGCATGTGGCCGAAGGGGTCGCTGGGGTCGTAGTTGAAATCCGAGCTGTACTTGAACTTGGGCATACGCTTCCTCCTTCAGGGCCTGACTGCAGAGCGCTTTCCGGCTTGAGGAATGTAGTAGGGGGAGGGGTACCACCACGCCCCGGGCTCAGCGATCTCGTCTTCGATGAGGATGTGCATGAGGTTGTAGGGGATGGCCATC
>CAZPPZ010000014.1:0-27998 GCA_964588545.1 uncultured Myxococcales bacterium
CGAACTTACCGAGCTCGAGTCACTCCTAGAGGGGCTGTGAATCACTTCGGCGAATTGATGCGATCGATGAGCTGGCGTAGACGTCCGTAACTGCGCATATCGAAATTGAGTATTATGCGCGGCAGCGCCGCGAGTTCCGGCTCATCCGACTCTTCCTCAAAAGGTCCTCGTCGAAAGATCGGCCGTCCGTCTAGTATGTCGGCGAATTCACCGGAAAGGTTCTCTAGCTGAGCGTCGCTCAGGACGTGGGTGGTGCGAATGACAAAATTGCTGCGGATGGTCCGGGAAGAGTGGTAGATGCGGTAGAAATTCGTGATTTCGTTGACCGCTTCGTTGAGGTCGTCGGTCACTTTGTACAACGCCAAGTCTTCGGTAGATATCAAACCCTTGCGTAGCAAATGATCGTGCACGTACTGGTCCCAAGTTTTCCAATAGGTGCCACGCGGAACATCGAGAAAAACGATGGGCACCATCTGCGACTTGCCGGTTTGCACCAGAGTCAGTGTCTCAAAACACTCGTCGTGGGTGCCGAAGCCGCCGGGAAACAGCGCCACCGCTGCTGATTCTTTGAGGAAGAAGAGTTTTCTAGTGAAGAAGTATTTGAACTCGATCAGTTTGGGATCATCACGAATCTCGCGGTTTGCGGTATTCTCGAAGGGCAGACGTATATTTACGCCGAAGCTACGCGCGCGGCCAGCACCTTCTTGAGCAGCCTGCATGATACCCGGGCCCGCACCGGTGATTACCATGAAGCCTGCGTCGGCGAGGGCGCGGGAAAACTCCCGGGCGAGTTGGTATTCTTGAGCATCTGCTTGTGTACGGGCGGAGCCAAACACCGTGACCTTGGGTGAGTGTGGGTATGCTTGAAAACAGGTGAGAGCAGCATGGATCTCGCTCAGCGCCGCGTCGACGAGTTTTAGGTCAGCTACGCGTGTGCCGGCTCGAGCCATGCTGGTGCAGGTCTCGAGCATGCTCTTTAACAAACGCCGGGTGCGCGTGTCGACGTTGTCAGCCTCAAGAGCGTCAACAATGGTGGCGATGGCCTGATCAGTTGCTTGTGTCATCATTTCGGTCCTAGCGTTGGAATCGAGCCCCGCGGGGGAGGGTATGCTCCGCTGCGACTGGGCTTGGACATGACTCTATTCTAATGTGCGCAGGTGTCACCGTGCGACAATTTCTCCCGCGATGGTGCACAGGCGACATGAAGACGTTGAGAGTCAGGAGCAGAGAGGATTGAGTCACGCCAAGCCAGTAGAACATCGCCCCGGGGGGGCCGCCGCGCAGCGCTCGGCGGCTTGGCGCTTGTTCGCCTATGCTTTGGTAACAGCCGTGGTCTTCGAGTGTGTGGTGATGATCGCCACCGGCGGCAATGCCGTGCTACTAGGAAGAGAGTACGGTCCAGTAGAGTGCTTCCAGTTCGTTCTAGCACTGCTCGCCGGCGGCGTGTTGCTCGCGGCAGCGCGTAGCGGCGAGCGTATGGCTGCGGTGCTGACCATCGCTGCTCTGGCGGCATGGTTTGCCGCCGCGCGTGAGGCTGATCGATTTTTTGCCGACCTCTTGTTTTCTGACGCCAACAAGATCGTCATGACTGCGCTAGCCGCGGTCGCCGCGCTAGTGGCGATGAAGCGACGCAGCCGCGTAGTCCACGAGTTGGCGATACTGATGGAGACGCCTGGCTTTCAGTTCTTGTTTGTTGGTTGGCTGGTGGTGGTGGTGTACGCGCAGATCATCGGCCAGCAAGAACTGTGGAAAGCCGTCATGGGAGAGTCTTATCTACGCGATGCCAAGAATACCCTCGAGGAACTCCCGGAACTCTTCGGTTACCTGTTGCTGATGTTCGGTGCGGTCGAAGCGTGGATACTCGAGCGTTCTGTGAAATAGCCGACTCTAATCCTCGACTTCGCCACTTGCCGCGAGCAGCCACGCGGCGGCCATTCCCAAAGCAAAACCAACGGCGGTGTTGAAGCCGAGGCAGCCTCCAGCGGTAAGAACCGCGAGAAAAAAATCATTGCGGTCGATGCTGCTGCGAGCGGGGAGCGCTAGCTCGGTACCGGCGAAACACAACAGCACCCCGAGAACGCTGGTAGGATACGCGGCCAGTAGAATAGCCGCGCTGGAGCCGAAGAGCACGGCGATGGCGATCTTGCTGGTTCCCAGTATGACCACGCTGCCACCGCTACGGCCACCGAAGCGATGCTGGCCGGCCAGCCCCCCCGAACCATGGCACATCGGCATCGCTCCAAACCAGCAGCCTAGGACGTTCATGAGTCCCACGCTCACGGCCATTGGGCGGGTGCCGATGCCACGGCCGGGATAGAGTTCTGCGCTGAGTGCGCAAACCGCGATCACCGAGTTAAGAAGGGTCAGGGGTATCTGCGGCAGCGCCCCCCATAACAGCCCTTGTTGCCACTGTCCCAAGGTTGGTACGGTCATGACGAAACCATCCCAACCAATGGTTAGCGCCGCGAAAGCCTGCGACTGGGTTGCGAGCATGACGGCAAGGCCGACAGCAAACACGATCAACGCGGTGGGAAAGCGTCGTTTGCGGCTGGTCAGCAGGATGAAAGCCGCAGCCACGCAGGCTAGCAGTGGCCCATCTAGAGAACGCCAAGAGGTGGCGTGAATCATCGAGATGCCTTTGATCAGCAGCTTCAGCCCGACACCGAGTTGAATGCCGCGGACCACGGCGCGGGGAACCAGTCTTTCGATGGTTGTTACCAGTCCGCTTAGCCCGAGCAGCAGAACGACTATGCCTGCTCCTAGCCCGGCCGCTGCGATTGCTCCTGGGGCGAGGGTTTCAGCGATCGCGACCGCGGCGATGGCTTTCATCGGTTGGACCGGGATTGGCTGATTGAAGAGTAGCCCGCTGATGATGTTGTAGAGACCTGCGAAAAACAGCACGCTGCCAAGATCGAGATGGCACACGGCAACCAGGCTGGCGACCAGCGGAATGAAGGTTCCGAGGTCTCCCAGTGCGCCACCGGCTTCCGCCAGGTTAAAACGCATGGGGCCGAGATCGGCGCTGTGCCGAGCTTGCCAGAACCTTCTCATACCGCCGCTGGCGCTATCACTTCTGTGTGTGAAGTGGAAAGCCCTGGGTGATGCTGGTGTCGCCGGCCTGCTGGATCAGGGCTTGAATGTCGGCGGCCTGGGCCTGGGGGATTCCCGCGCTACCGAGGACGATCAATGCCGTCGACCAGGCTTCTGCAGTGGTGGCATCGGTGGCTATCACAGTCGCCAGTCGCGGTGGCTCGACGACGCTCATGGCGCGAGGATCGATGATCGATCCTGCGCGATTGCCGGCAGCCAGAGCTCGCGAGGTCGACAGCGCCGCGTCGCGAAGCACCAGCGCACCCAACACGGCGTCAGCACCGTTGGCCGATAGTGCGACCCACCAGGAGTCGTCGTCCTCGGGTTTGCCGAAAGCCAGCTGGCTCGAACCGCCGAAATCGAGAAACGCGGCACTCGCACCGCCGTTGCGCAGTCGCTTGGCAATGGCGTCGAGAGCAATCCCCTTGCCTATTCCACCGGCATCAAGCGCCGCGTGGGCAATGAGTTCCGCGTGCCGTGGCGATAGGCTCAGCGCGCTCGCAATGTGATAGCGCGGCAGCGAAGCATCGATGGGCGTAGCACTCGGCCCTGAGCCGCGCCGCAGACGCTCGACTAGTGGCCCCACCGCGGGATCGAAAGCGCCGGCGGTTGCCGCCGAAAGCGCTGTCATCGTGGACAGCGCGCGGTGAAGGTCGTCGCTTATGACCACTGAACCGTGTCCGGCCGTGGCGTTGAGCATCTTGAGTTCGCCGTTGTCGTGCCAGGTGGTAAGCACCGCGTCCCAGTGAATGGCGATGTCAAAAGCCTCGTTGGCCAGTGCCTGTGCGGTTTGGTTGTCGACCGCGACCACGGTTGCTCGCAGTACCGTGCCCATGACGATACCACCCTTGTGTACGGTCGCTGCCGCAGCGCTAGTCGCTGCGACGGCCACCGCTAGTAGCCCGAGGCTAACGCGGCTAAGAGTCAGTCGTGGAGATTTCATCTACGCCACTTGTGGTATCGCGATTTGTCCGGGTGCCAGCGTTGTAATCGCTGTCGGCGTTACTGAGCAGCGCCCGTGCAACTACCACCATCAGCAGAAGGATGACGCCCTCGAGCACGAGAAACATCGCGATCTTTACGTATGCAAACCCCGGGTGAACGAAACGGACGCCCCAGCCCGCCAGCTCGTTACCAATACCAGCGATGAAAGCGGTGGCGATTCCATAGGCTTTGAGACGCATCGATACCGGAACGAACAGTAGCAGGTGGGTAAGCGTTAGCAGCAGAATTCCCATGGCAAAAGCGTGGAAGTGTAGAACCTCGAGCAACCCGTACAGTGATCGTGGCTGCTGAAAGTGTTCTTCGTTGCCACGGTAGTAATCGATGACACTGGCCGGATCCAAACCCATCTTGGAAAAGTAGAGACTGAGATTGCTTATCCACAGGATCGTCGTGTAGCCGAGAAAACACCACACGATGATCTTGAGGAGACGGTTGCGAGTCCACTCTCCGGTTACGACGAATCGCACTTAACTGTTTCCTGCCAACAACACTTCGTAGATTGCTAAGGCTCGGCGTACGCCGCCGACTACTGCATTGGTGCTCAGCGTTGATCCGGTTATCGCAGTGATCGCTCGTCCGACGCGCAAATTGTTCTCTAACTTTCTGTGTAGCAGCAAACCAAGCCAACGCTGGCTCGGAAGATACTCGAGAGGCTCGTGGAACGCCATGACGTGGGTCGCGGCTACGCTACCGTGGTCGTCGAGCACCACTAGGAAGGTTGCTGGGAGGGTACGCACCACGTGGGTATCGAGGATGGCGTAACCGATGGTGTGGCCGCTCTTCTTGCCCGCGTAAACGGTGAGCAGCGAGCTCTCCAACGGCCTCGCGGCACGCTGCTCGATGGCGCTGCGTTGGTCGGCAGTCAAGAAGAAATCCAGGGCTTGAATTTCTTCAGCCTCCGGAAAGGCCAACTCGGCCAGTTGGTCGCGGGCATAGAAAACCGTAGCGTCTGCGTCTGCGGCCAGGCCGCTGCTCAGTAGAAGAGCTAGCGCTGTAATCCTGGGCGATGCGCCTAAGGTTCTAATAACACAACGAATATTCGAGATTATAGTGGGCGGTAAGAGGCGTAGCCCCAACAGCTCGGCTTCCATATTGAATATGATTGTCAATTTCGTTTAAGCAAGTCAAGTGCCTTGGCCGGCTGTTACGGCCGATTGTTATAGGGCCCGCTTGCAACTCCGCTCTGCCCTCGGCGATAAACCATGCGTGCAGTTACGCGAGATACTTCTTCAGGGCGGTCCGGTGATGCTGGTGTTACTGGCGATGTCGGTGCTCGCCGTCGCTATTGTCATCTTCAAAGGTGTGGAGCTTGCACGTCTGAGACTACAAGGGCTCGAGTTTATCGAGCCGGTAATCGACGCGCTCGAAAAGGACCAACTCGACGAGGCACGGGCCCTGGTTGGCGCTGCCGCCCATCCTGTTGCCCGGGTGCTGCAGTCCAGTGTCGAGGCGGCACTCGATCCACTGCTCAGTCCTGCTGCTGCTCAGGCCGAAGTGGCCAGGGTGGGTTCGCGGGCGGTGCGTGAACTGGAGTCCTGGCTCAGGGGACTGTCGGCGATTGCTCATCTGAGTCCTCTGCTTGGTCTGCTCGGCACGGTGATCGGCATGATCATGGCGTTCATGACAGTTCAGCAAGCCGGCTCGTCGGTGGATCCGTCGGTGCTTTCCGGTGGCATCTGGCAGGCGCTGCTCACGACCGCGTTTGGGCTCACGGTTGCGATTCCATCGATGGCCGCGTTCTATGTTCTCGAAGGCGAAATAGACAAAGTGCGGGCAACCATGAAGGATGTCAGCGTTCGCGTGTTGGTCCGCTACGACAAGCTTTCGATCGCCGAACCGCTCGACCAGGACGACCACGTTGCGGAGAGTGGATATGGAGTTTGAGGGGCGCCGTCGCATTGCAACTCAGCTCAACGTTACTCCCTTAGTGGATGTAGTCTTTTTACTGTTGATATTCTTCTTGTTGACCAGCAGCTACATGGTTCCGCAGTCGATTGATCTGGTGTTGCCGTCGTCACGTGTGGCGGCTCCAAGACCTCAAGCGCCGGTGACTGTCGTACTCGATCGTGCCGGGGTGATCTTGGTGGACCAGCGTAGGGTGACAGCCGAAGCGCTTCAAGGGGTGGTCGCCGAGGCTCTCGCGGCAGCCGCGACCGACTCGGTTACCTTCGAGACCGACGCCGGGGTCAGCGTACAGGCTATGCTCGACGTACTCGATTCAGTGCGTCTTGGTGGTGGCCGGGAGTTGCTGCTGGTTACACGGGCGAAGTGATTTATCGGCGTAACGCTTTTGCATGGAGCTTGCTGCTCGCTGCGCTGATTCACGCGCTGGCTGTCGGCTGGCTGCGTTTGCCAAGGCGCGATTCTAGGCGTCGCCAGCCCCAGCCGTTGCTGGTGAAGTTTATTTCGCTTGCCGAGGAGTCCGCTGCGCAGCTAAACAGGCCTGCTCATATCCCGGCCGCAGCTTCCGCTGAGAGCTCGGCGGCTAAGTTTACCGAGCGGACGCAGAAGCCCTCGACGGTACCACCCAAGGCCGATGTGCGATCGCAGGCAACGGCGCCGGCGCAGAACCCCGCCGCTCACCGGGATGGGCTACAGTCGGCAACAGAGCTGAACAGTGTGCAGGCGTCGCAACGAGAAGTGCAGCTCGAGCAGTCGGCCTTGCGCGCTGCCGAGCTGGTGCGTGCCAGCTATGAGCAGCTGCTGGCAGCCTGGCTCGATCACGCAAAATACTATCCGGCGGCTGTGCGCAGGCGTGGTCTGCAAGGCAGCGGTTCGCTCAGGGTTCGTATCGATCGTCGTGGCAGAGTTTTATCCCTTAGCGTTAGCCGCGCGTTGCCCCACCCTATCCTCAATGAAATTGCCCAAGATTGGGTGCATCGAGCCGAGCCTTTTCCCGCTATTCCGCCGAGCATCAAGGGGGAGAATTTCGAATTCTTGGTGCCCGTCAGTTTTCGTCTCGACTGACCCCGGCCCCGGCGTTCACTAATGAACGATTGGCTTTGTGGGCTCAGCGAGGCGCGAGCGGCTCGCCCGCCGCCATCCACGCGTGTAGAATATTCTCGGCTTGTTCTTGGAGGAGGGTGGATGATGGAGCAACGAGGAGCGAAGCTCTTGGCATTTGCCGATATACTGCCGCGCGCTAGCGATCCCGAACACGATTTGGTTTGGGAGGTAGCACGTAACCTCACCAGTGCTCTGGTGCAGGGACGAGGGCGACTGACGTTGGTGGCGGATGCCGCGCGCGGTCGTTTGCGTGAAGGTGTCGGTATGCTGATTGACGCAGGCGGCGACGTTGCGGCCTATGTTGATCCGGCACGTTGGCTCGAGGGTATTTTCGATACTCTTGGTATCGCCACGCGCGATACCATCGATCAGCTCGATGATCGTATCGATCGCGTTGAACTGCGCATCGACGACGTCGCCCGTCAGCGCGCCCGCGAGGAACTTATGCTGTTGCAGCAGCGTCTGGGCGAACTCGAAGAGCTGCTCTCGCAAGCCAGACCGGTGGCGGAAGAACAGACGCGCAGTGCTATGTCGGAGTTACTCGGCCGCCTTGCTCACCTAGAAACTCGTATCGATGCGATGCCTTGGCACAAGCTCGAAGCCTAGCGATCGGTATTCAATTTCGGGGATTCTCTGCGATAGGCCTCGGCGAGAAGTTCGACGGGGTGTTTAACCCTGGCGCGTATGCGTTCAAGCGCTAGCGCCCGTTCGATCTGCAGAATGCAGCCGAGATTTGCCACCGCCACGGTGCTCAAGCCGCGCTGAGATAGCAGCGAGGCTTTGCGTTGCCCCAAGGCTCGACCCATCGAGGGTTGGTCGAGGTTGTAGCTGCCGGCGCTGCCACAGCATATCGAGTTTTCACCAAGGTCGACGGGTTGATGCCCGGTTGCGGCGGCGACGACGCGACGGGGCTGCTCGGCGATGCCTTGTGCATGCAGCAAGTGGCAGGCGTCGTGATAGGCCACCGTACCGTTGCCAGCCTGCACGCTGGGCTGGCGAAAGCCTTCAGCTACCAACAGCTCGCAAATATCTCGGGTTACAGATGCCAGCATCCTAGCCTCGGCAACCACAGTGCTCGTGCTTAGTAGCCGACCATAGTCCTTGAGCACGGCTCCGCAGCCGGCCGCGGTGGTAATCACGGCGTCGACTTCCGAGCGAGCAAACGCGAGGGTGTTGGCACGGGCCAGAGTCAGGGCCTCTTGATTTTGACCTGCATGCAGCGCCAGAGCGCCACAGCAGCCTTGCCGAGTGAGTTCGACGACCGCGACGTTGTTATAGTGGAGGACGTCGATGGCATCGTCGTCTATTCCCGAAGCGATGGCGTTGGCCACGCAGTTGCGCAGTAGTGCTACGCGTAGTCGCGGATGCGTTGGTGGGGGCACGCGAGCAGGATACTTGTTTGCGTATGATGCTCGCGGCGCCGACGTGTTGGCAGGCAACAACCCGAGTCCGGGGAGTCTACGCCGCAAGGCCACGAGTCCGGCTCTGTCCAGGCCGTGAGCCGCTGCTAGTGCGCTTCGCAGAAGACCGGGACTGACGGCAACCTGCCGTGAAAACCAGCGGCGCAGCGTAGATCGGTATGGTCGTGGCGCCCGCCGATCAAGCCGTGGACGGAAGCGCTCAAGTCGTTGGCCGTAGGATACGCCAGACGGACAGGCGGTCTCGCAGGCGAGGCAGCCGAGGCAGCTGTCGAGGTGACCCACGGCTTGGCCATTCAATTCGAGCTCGCCGCGGTTGACGGCATCCATGATGTAGATACGTCCGCGCGGTGATTCGGCTTCGATCCCGAGTACACGATAGGTAGGACAGGCGTCGAGGCACAGACCACAGTGGACGCAAGGCAAACCCGGCGCACTATCCAATTTATCGTTAGTCGCCACGGCTACAGCCGCCCAACGAAACGGCCGGGTGAGAGAACGGCGTCGGGATCAAATTTCATTTTTGCGGCCCGCATCAGTGAAAAACCGCCTGGCGGCTCTCCCCACACGTCGATCGCTGTTTTGACCGTGAGCGGGCAGCGATTCACGATGAGCCTGGGTCGGTAAGGACTCGTCGCGCTTTGTATATCACCGAGCAGCGCGAGCGCATGGTCAGCGCCTTCAGGGTGACAGCCAAGCTGCACCACGCCGAGCCCGGCGTGAGCGCCGACGCTCCCGTTACTACTTGGATCAATAGCCGCGAGCATTGTCCGGGCGAGCTCAACACACAACGCGGGCTGCGTGACAGCGACAACCACGAGGTCGGCACTTGCGGGAGCGGGGACTGAGCTCAGCCATTCGCCCTCTTGAGTTTCCAAGCGGCCTTTGCACAAGCAGCCAACGCGGTCGATCTGGTAGTCGATTTCAGCGGCTGTTCCCTCGATGCGTACTCGCAGCAACCACGGAGCAGGCGGTGCAGCTGCAGAGAAGTCCATAGCTACCACGGGCAGCTCCGAGGCGAACAGGGCGGCGCGTGCCCGGTTTAGAGACGCTGAATCATCGTAAGATAGACAAAGTGTGGTCGCCTGCTCGGCCAGCGGGTGGGTTCTAAAGGTTACCTCGGTGATGATACCCAAGCTTCCCCACGATCCGGTAAACAACCGCGCAAGGTCGTAGCCAGCTACGTTCTTCACCACACGACCGCCAAGTTCCAGGCTGCGTCCACCGCCGTCGACGACGCTCATTCCCAGAACTAGATCACGCGGTGTACCAAAACCGTGGGCCAATCCACCGCTGCTGTTAGCCGCCACGATACCGCCTATAGAAGACTGTTGGGGCAAGGCCGGATCCAGCGCCAATCGCTGACCGCCAGATGCCAGGGTGCGGTTCAACTGTGCGAGGGTAACACCAGCTTCGACGGTTACTGTCATGTCCTCGCTACGCCGTTCGGTTACGTTGGCGAGACCGGTCAGTGACAGTCGAATGTCGAAAGATCGTGGTGTATTGCCACGGCACAGCCGGTTGCCGCCGCCACAGGGGATGATGGCGAGATTGCTCGCGCGCGCTTCGTTGACGATGGTCGAGACATCCTGTCGGCAGCGCGCTGTAACGAGAAGCCGCGGCTCGATACCATCAATGGATTCGTTGGCACTGCCCGCGCGCAGCTGCCCTGGTCCGAGCGATGCGATCAACGCGGGTGACAACGCGTGGCTGCCGCTAGTGGGTGATGACGCACTCATCCGCCACCGCGTGGTCCGGGCCGCGATACCTCGACGCAATGGCGGTCGGTGGGAAATATCTTGCCGGGATTACACAGTCCCCCGGGGTTGAAGACCGAGCGCAGGTCTCGCATGGCGTCGAGAGATGCTGGCGAAAAGCTTGCCTCCATGAGGCCGGTTTTTTCTACGCCGATTCCGTGTTCTCCGGTGACTGAGCCACCCAGGCGAATGCAGGCTTCTAGTATTTCGTGTCCGGCGCTAATGACACGGCGAACTTCGCCTTGGTCACTATCGTCGTAGAGCACCAAGGGGTGAATGTTGCCGTCGCCGGCGTGCATCAAATTGGCGATGCGCAGCTGTTGCTGCTCGGCGATGCGAGCGATGTGCTCGACGATCTCGGGCAGGCGGCTGCGGGGCACGACACCATCCTGAGTGCAGTAGGCGGGTGCGAGACGCCCCATAGCACCGAAAGCGCGCTTGCGTGATTTCCACAGCAGCGCGCGTTCTTTCTCGTCTTTTGCGCGGCGCACTTCGCGCGAACCGTTTTCTTCGCAAGCTTGACCGATGCGTTCGCAGAGTTGGTCTATGCCAGCCTCGAGGCCGTCGAGTTCGATGATGAGCACCGCACCCGCATCGCTCGGAAAGCCGAAATGGTAGGCGGCCTCAACGGCTTCGATAACCAGCGCATCCATCATTTCGAGCGCAGACGGAATGATTCCTGCCGCAATGATCGCCGATACCGCACGGCTGGCTGACAGCACGTCAGGAAATATCGCTAGTAACGTGGCGACGCTTTGCGGCTGTACCAGCAGGCCCAGGGTCGCTGCGCTAACGATCCCGAGTGTGCCCTCGGAGCCGATACAGACGCCGGCCAGGTCGTAGCCCGAGGTCTCAGCGCCGCGCTCCAACGTGACGACTTCTCCGCAGGGAAGGACCAACTCGATGGCGAGAACATGGTTGAGCGTGACCCCGTACTTTAGCGTGTGTGGGCCACCGGAGTTTTCCGCGACGTTTCCACCGATGGTGCAAGCCGACTGGCTGGAAGGATCGGGGGCGTAGTAGTAGCCGCGCTCCTCGACACGGCGCGTGACTTCGAGGTTGACGACTCCGGCTTCAACTTCGATGCTGCGGTTGTCGAAATCGATGTTGCGGATTTTGCGCATCCGGCTCGTGGCAATCATCACTGGAATGCGTTGAGGGAGGCAACCGCCACTTACGCCGGTTCCGGCACCACGCGCAACAAACGCGATTCGCTCTTGATCGCAGAGCCTTAGTAGTTTGCTGATCTGCTCGGTGCTGGTGGGCAGCAACACCACTTCGGGAGTAGCCCGTTCAAGAGTATAACCATCGCACTCGTAGACCCTCAGCCCCGCCGGGCCTTCGACCATGCCGTCGCTACCGACAATGCCGCGAAAGGCACGCATGATTGTGGGCTTCAGTGGCACCTATTGGCCCTTTCGCCAGTGTCGCCGCTCATGTCTGGGGTATCAGAGCAGGAACGCGGTGTTGTCTTAAGCGGATGCGCGCTCTATGCAGTTGCAGCTATGGCTGACCCAGAAGTAGACACTCCTCCCTCGCGGCTGCTGCTCGGCCCCGGGCCGTCGATGGTCCATCCGCGGGTGTCGGCGGCCATGGCTCAGCCCTTGGTTGGCCATCTCGATCCGTTCTTCTTGGCCATGCTTGACCGCGTACAGTCTCAGCTTCGTGAGTTGTTCGCCACGGACAACGAGCTCACGCTGCCGATTTCGGGTACTGGATCGGCGGGAATGGAGACTTGTTTTGCCAATCTCATCGAGGAGGGCGACGAAGTCGTTGTCGGTGTTAATGGGGTCTTTGGAACACGAATGGCCGAGGTTGCCCGCCGCCTGGGCGCCGAGGTTCGAGCGGTGCAAGCGCCCTGGGGAGAACCGCTGCGCGCGGCTGACATTGGTGCTGCCCTGGCGGCGTGTCGCAGACCACGTATGGTCGCGTTGGTACACGCCGAAACCTCTACCGGAGTGTGGCAGCCGGTGGAAGAAATCGCCGAGTTGGCCCATCGCTATGACGCGTTGATAGTCCTGGACACGGTCACCTCGCTAGCGGGATGTACCGTCGAGATCGATGAATGGGGTGTCGACGCCGCCTACAGCGCAACACAAAAGTGTCTTAGTTGTCCCCCGGGTTTGGCGCCGGTGACTCTTGGTGAGCGAGCCGTAGAGAAGCTGCGCACGCGCAAAACCAGCACGCGCAGTTGGTACTTCGATTTGAGTCTGATCGGCGCCTACTTCGGCGGCGAGCGTGTCTATCACCACACCGCTCCAATCGCGATGATATACGCTCTGGCCGAGGCCCTTAACTTGATATTTGACGAAGGGCTCACTTCTCGCTTCTTGCGGCATGAAATGAACCACCGTGCGCTGCTCGCCGGGCTTTCAGTTCTGGGTTTGCAGCCCGCAGCAGCTGAGGGCTATCGTCTGTGGATGCTAAACAGCGTGTCCGTACCCGCTAATGTGGACGAAGCTGCCGTCCGTTCGAGCCTGCTGCAGGGGCCGGGCATCGAGATTGGCCCGGGTCTGGGCCCGCTTGCGGGTAAGGTTTGGCGTATCGGGTTGATGGGAGAGTCGAGCAGTTGCGACAGCGTCCGCCGCTTGCTGTCGGCCATGGCTCAGCAGCTGTCCGGGACCGACGGGTCGGCGGCTTTGGACGCCGCCGAAGATATTTATGCTGCTTTTGCGAACCCCGCACATTGACATCCTCGCCACGGCGTAGACAATGATTCTTTAGTCCGGCGCATGCCGGTGGTTAGTGTCGACGCGGCTCCCTTCGGAAAGAAGGGGTGGGGAAAGGATGAGGTTGGGGAGACGGAGCGCCGTTTCGGCTTTGCTCTTAGCACTGCTGCCCGGATGTTACGGCATCCGTATCTCTGTGCAGACGCCGGCGCGTCCTGCTTACAAGGCACTTGCGCGGCCGAATCTCGCTTACGACGATTTGGATGTGCGTGGGCTGCGAGCAGCCGCCAAGGCCAGCCTGGCCTATTTCGAGCGCGCCGGTAGCAGCAACTCCTATCATAGCCTTGGCCGCGATAGCTATTCTCGTGAACAAGTCGAGGCCAGTGTCCGCAATTTTTTGCAGATCCTCGACGAGACCCCGCCGTCTCGGCTCAACCGGCGTTTGTCGCGCGAGTGCCAAGGCTACAGCCCTCGTAAGGGGGCTCGCTATACCGCCTATTACGAGCCGGTACTCACGGCCAGCCGCAGACGCGACGAGCGCTTTCGTTATCCGGTATATGCAAAGCCAGATGAACTGACTCTGGTCCGCCTGAGCAAGTTTTTCCCCGACGATTCGCGGCGGATCCATGGGGCGGTACGCGATGGCGAACTCCATCCCTTTCTCACCCGCGAGAAGATCGACGGCGAGGGCTTGCTCGAAGGACGCGGTCTGGAGCTTGCTTGGGTGGATGATCCTGTGGCCTTGTATTTTCTCCACGTGCAGGGTTCAGGACGCCTCAAGTTGCGTGGTGGATCGCTGCTGAGGGTAAATTTTGCTGCTAGCAATGGACTGCCCTATACCAGTGTGGGCCGCTATATGCTCGACCAACACATCATCGAGTCGGGCTCTGCAGGCGCGATTCGCAGCTATCTCTCGGCCAATCCGGCCAAGCGTGAGGGTATTCTCTTCCATAACGACCGCTATATCTTCTTTCGTAAGGTCAAGCTGGCCGACAACGAGGGCCCTATAGGCTCGCTCGGGGTTCCCCTGGTTGCGGGCCGATCCATCGCTACCGACCACCGTTACGTGCCGCCAGGTGCGTTGCTCTACATCAAGACCAAGCGTCCGGTAGTCGATAGCAATGGCAAGCTTACTGGTTGGAGTGACGTCGCGCGTTTTGCCTTCAGTCACGACTCTGGCGCAGCCATAAAAGGCCCGGGCCGGGCTGACATATACTGGGGCGAGGGCGAGTCGGCGGGCGCGGCTGCCGGCTACATGAATCAGCCCGGGAAAATGCTGGTGCTGATGTGCGGAGAGCAACCAGCCGGCAGTCGGCGGGCGAGCGCTCGCGGGCGAGAGTTTGATCGGCTGGCCTTCTCTGAGATGGTCGATCCCGACCGGCTGGCCGCGGCTACTGAGCTGAACGAGCCGCGTACCCGGCGCTGATTTCTTCTAGTATACTCATTCCCACTGCCTGCGTGTCGGCCGATTGCATGCAGCTAAACCCCTAGAAATACTCGATATTATGACGAGCCTGGGATATTAGCACGGGCCGCTTGATATTGAATATGATATTCAATATCAAGGACTAACTGTGCTGGACACGAGGCAGCCTGGGCTAGACCGGAGGTCAGAAATGGGTTTGCGTAAGGTTATCGGTATTTCTGTGGTTGCACTGCTGCTGATGCAGCCCTGCGCAGTGTGGGCGGGCGCAGATAGTAGTGGCCAAGCGCTGAGCAAAGAAATCGACGAGCTCGAACGGCGCCTCGACATTCTCAGTGCCGAGCTGCGCAAGCTTCGTGAGGCCCAGGTGCTGCCCGAGCAGACCGAACTCACGAGTCATCATGGATTGGGCCCCGCGGCTTCTAAAGTCTACGATTCGCCGGGTGGAGTATCGATCGGCGGTTACGGTGAGTTTAGCTACAAGAACGAGACCGATGGTGGCAACGATGATCAGTTCGATTTCACTAGGATGGTCTTGTACTTCGGCTACAAGTTCAACGACTGGGTAATATTCAACTCAGAAATCGAATTCGAGCATGCTTCGACAGAAGCCAACGATCAGGATGGTAGCGTGTCGGTCGAATTCGCGCATCTCGATTTGTTGTTGCACAAGAACGCCAATCTCCGTGCGGGCTTGATGCTCGTGCCCATGGGATTCATCAACGAGTTGCACGAGCCTCCATTTTTTCATGGAAACGATCGCCCCGCGGTCGAACGTCAAATCATTCCGACTACGTGGCGGGCGAATGGCGTGGGCGTGTTTGGTGAGATCGTGCCGGGCTTGAGCTACCGCACTTACCTAGTCAGCAGTTTGCGAGCGGCAAGATTCTCGTCGGCCAATTTTAGATCTGGCCGACAGGATGGTAACCGTGAAAAGGCTGACGATTTCTCCTGGATTGGTCGACTCGATTATTCGCCCTCGCCGGGCTTGGATTTCACGGTGTCGGCCTACCTCGGAGACCAGGGCCAGGGGGACAAGATTTCGTTTACTGATTCTGCCTCTGGGCTCCAGGTGTTGCGTAGCGTTGAGGCGTTCTTGCAGATCTACGAGGCCCATGTGCAGTGGCGCTACCACGGTCTCGAACTGCGTGGCTTAGGTGTAGTGACCGATCTTGAGAACGCGCGAGAACTCAGTGAGAACGCGGCTAGTGTCGGTAAGGGGCCGATCGCCAAGCGCAGTTACGGTTGGTATGCTGAACTCGCCTACGATGTCATGCCGCTGTTGAAGCCGGCATCCGACCAGTACTTGGCGCCGTGGCTGCGCTACTCGCGCTACGATACCCAAGAGCGAGTTCCTGCGGGTTTTACCCCTGATGCGGCCGCCGACCGTGAGGATGTAGAGTTTGGCTTGAGCTACAAGCCGGTATCCCGGGTTGTTATCAAGCTCGACTACCGAATTCGTGATGCCAAAGGCGCTAGCCGTCCCGACGCGCTGCGCTTGGGCGCGGGCTTCGTATTCTGATCGTGGCGGCCTTACCAGGCCGAGTAGCCACCGTCGACGGGGATTACCGCTCCGGTGACGTAGGATGAGGCCGGCGAGGCCAGAAACAAGCAGGCGGTCTTGAGTTCTCCTGCCCGGCCCATACGGCCGAGCGGGCTGCCCTGGCCCATACGAGCGGCCATACCATCTTTGCTGAGGCTCTCTTCGGTCATTTCAGAGGGAAACCATGCCGGTGCTATTGCGTTTACGGTGATGCCGTCACCAGCCCATTCTACTGCGAGCTGGCGCGTGAGATTTTCGACCGCGCCCTTTGAAGCGGCGTATGAAGACACGCGAAACAGCGAGCTACCGAGGTGCCCGAAGATCGACGCGATATTGATGATGCGCCCCGCCGCCTGACGCTCACGCATCGATGCTGCTGCGAGAAGCGAGCAGTGGAACAAGGCGGTCAAGTTGAGGTCGAGGGTTTGCTGCCATTGGTCTGGCCACTGTCGCTCCGCTCGCCCGGTGGGAGCGATGCCCGCGTTGTTCACTAGTATGTCGATGCCACCCAAGCTCGCATGGATCTGCGCAAACGCGGCTTTGGCTTGACCATGCTCACTGATGTCGGCGGCAATCGCTACAGCATTGCACCGGTACTGTTCTCTCAAGCGAGCGGCTACTTCTTCGAGCCGTTCGCGTCTTCGCGCCACTAACGCCAAGCGGGCACCGGCACCGGCTAGTGCTTCGGCCATCTCGATTCCGAGCCCGGCTGAGGCCCCGGTGACCACTGCGATACGGCCATCTAGATCGAAGAGCTCGGTGGGTGTTATCATCGTATGATCCCCTGTTGTCGCAGGTAGGCCACGGTTTCATCGACGCTGTCGCAAAAGGTGAGCAGTTCAAGATGGGCGTCACTTAGTTCGAGCAAGGCACCGAGGCCGTCGATTGCTTGCTTCCAGAGCGGGCCGACTAGAATCAGTGGCTTCTCGTTTATTAGCCGCATGTAGACCTGGTTCCAGGCTAGCGCTACTTCGGCGAGGGTTCCGATGCCTCCCCCGAGGGCGACGAGGGCGTCGCCATTGTCGATGAGGCGGCGTAAACGCTCATAAAGATCGGCGCAGGGTCTGTGCACCGTCAGAGACTGGTTTGGTTTGCGGCTGAACTGGCCGGCTTCGCGCGTGTCCCACTGGGCAATCGTATATCCGATTGCGGCTGCCTGTCCTTCGCGTGCACCAACCGAGACCGCCTCCATGACGCCCCCGTAACCGCCACAGGCTATATCTGCACCCGCGTGTGCCAACATCGTTCCTAGACGCTGGGCCTGCGCGTAGAGAGGATCGTGCTCGGCAGTCATCGAGCTTCCGTATACACAGATCACTGGTCTGGGATTGCTATCGCTGGGGTCGGCCATAGCTACGAAGCTAGCGCAGAACACCTGCGTGGTCACTGTTTGCTTGCGCCCGGGCACGATGGAACAACTCGCTGCTGATGTTGACGCCAGATTCCTTCACGGTTCGCTGTAACGGTGTTAATCTCCACGTTACCGACTGGGGTGGCCGCGGCCGGGAGCTGCTGTTCGCGCACCCCACGGGTTTTTTGGGCGCGATTTGGCGGCCAGTGATTGCACGCTTACGCCGTGCCGGCATGAGTTCACGGATACTCTGCTACGATCAGCGCGGCCATGGGCTCAGTTCTAAACCGGATCAGGGATACCAGTGGGTGAATTTCTTCGATGATCTCGAAGCACTCATGGATGCGCTTTCTCTAAGCAACGTGCTCGGTGTGGGGCACTCTGCCGGCGCTACGACTCTGGCTTGTACGGCGGCGGTCAACCCTAGCCGTTTTCGCCGATTGGTCCTGGTCGATCCGATCTTGATTCCTTACGATGACGAATTAATCACAACCATGCGCGGAGATAGTAACTCGATGGCAGTGCGTACGCGTACCAGACGTCTGGTCTGGGCATCACGCAGTGAACTCTTGGACTCCTACAGCGGCCGTGCTCCCTATGATACTTGGGACGAAGAAGCACTGCGGGTATATACCGACAGCGGAACGTTTGAGCGACCCGACGGTGAGGTCGAGTTGTTGTGCCCGGGGCGGATCGAGGCTCAGGTCTACGAGAATGCCGCCGCGGTCGATCCCTATCCTAAGCTGCAGCGACTCAAGCTACCGACCTTGTTCGTGCGTGGAGGGCGTAGTGATTCTTTCAGTGAGAGCCTGGCGCGCAAGGCCGTCACAGCGGTAGCGGGAGCGAGGCTGACGACGATTGCGGAGGCGACACACTATGTTCCCATGGAGTTCCCCGATCGTATTGCCGAGATTATCCTTGATGAGTGCGGCGCATAGCCCTATACGGGAACTATGAGGGCCAAGACTCTGGCGGCGTGGGCCGTCCACGCATACACCGCGCTTGGTGCCGTGTTCGGCTTTGTCGCCTTGGAGGCGGTGTTTCGCAACGATTTTCAGCAGGTGTTCTGCTTCTTGGCGCTGGCCTTGGCCGTAGATGCGAGCGACGGGGCATTGGCACGGGCGGTTAGAGTCAGGCAAGAAATTCCCTGGATCGACGGTGAACTGCTCGACAACATCGTCGATTACTTTACCTATGTTATCGTCCCCGCGGCGATTATGGTTCAGCCGGGCGTGCTTCCCGCCAACGCTCACTACGTTGCCTTACTCGTCATCCCGGCTAGTGCCTACGGGTTTTGTCGTACCGACGCCAAGGGAATGATCGAACACTACTTTCAAGGATTCCCGTCCTATTGGAACGTGATGGCGTTTTACTTCGTCGTGCTCGGAACCAGCCCCATGACTAACTTGCTGGTGCTGGTCGCCGGATTGGTGATGGTGTTCGTGCCGATGCGTTGGCTCTACCCCAGCCGCATGGAGGCGATGCGTACGCCAACGCTGGTGCTGGGAGTCGTGTGGGCGTTGATGGGGATCATGCTCATCGTCCAGCTACCACAACCATCTCAACAGCTGGCGCTGTTGTCATTGTTCTATCCGGTCTATTACACCCTCGGTTCGGTCCTCTATCATTTTCGTTCAGACGGCTGAGCACGTGCCCTTGGCCGCGACGATTAGGCAGCGGCATCGGCGAGACGGCTACTGAAGGCCAGTGTCGCCGGGGCTTGCCCCTCGAGATCAATGCTGATCTCCATCCCTTCGTTGAACTCGCCTGACACCAGCCTCTTGGCGAGCTCGGTTTCGAGTTGGTGTTGGATTACTCGCTTGATCGGTCGCGCTCCGTAGACGGGATCGTAGCCGATGCTTGCCAGATGGTCGCGAGCCTCGTTGCTCAGGGTTAGGCGAATGTGGCGCTGCTCAAGCCGAGCCTCGAGGTTGACGAGTTGTGCGTCAACTATGGTGCGGAGTTCGTCGCGGGTCAGGCCGTGGAACACCACAACGTCATCCAGGCGGTTGAGGAACTCAGGCCTGAACTCATTCTTGAGCAGCTCCATAACTTGAGCACGCATGGCCTGATATGAGCGTTCGTCGCAGAGGTCGTCGTGTGCAAGAATTTCGTTGCTGCCGATGTTAGACGTCATGATGATGACGGTATTGGTGAAATTGACCGTTCTTCCCTGACCATCGGTAAGACGACCATCGTCGAGCACCTGCAGTAGAGCGTTGAAAACGTCGTGGTGAGCTTTCTCGATTTCATCGAGAAGAATGACGCTGTAAGGTTTTCTGCGCACCGCCTCGGTGAGCTGACCACCTTCCTCGTACCCGACATAGCCCGGTGGTGCGCCGATTAGACGTGCAACCGAATGTCTCTCCATGTACTCGGACATGTCGATACGTATCAGCGCTGCCTCGTTGTCGAAGAGTTGTTCGGCCAGGGCTTTGCCAAGCTCGGTCTTGCCAACCCCGGTAGGACCCAAGAACAAGAATGACCCTTGCGGGCGATGTGGGTCGGCGATGCCCGCACGTGAGCGAATGACGGCGTTGGCAACCGCCTGAACTGCTTCGTCTTGTCCGACGACGCGTCGATGCAGCCTCTCGGCAAGATGAATGAGCCGTTGGCTCTCGCCTTCGAGCAGTCTGGTCATGGGTATTCCCGTCCATCTTGAGACGACTTGTGCGACATCGTCTTCGGAGACTTCCTCGCTGAGTAGTCGTTCGCTTGAATTCTCATGACTAGCTTCGGCAGTTGTCAACTCTTTCTCTAGCTCGCCAAGACGTCCGTACTTGAGTTCCGCGGCTCTGGCATAGTCGGCGGCGCGTTCGGCCTGCTCAATTTCTATCTTGAGATCTTCGATCTCACTCTTGAGATGCCGCTGTCTACTCACCGCCGCGCGCTCGACGTCCCACAGCGCTTTGCGCTGCCCGTAGGCGGATTTCAGATCAGCCAACTGTTGACCCAGTTCGACAAGTCGCCTGCGCGATTCTTTGTCGGTCTCGCGCTCGAGTCCCGCCCGCTCGATCTCGAGGCGCATGATGCGGCGGTTCATTTCGTCGAGCTCAGCCGGCATCGACTCCATTTCAGTACGAAGACGGGCCGCCGCTTCGTCGACGAGATCGATGGCTTTGTCGGGCAAGAAACGATCGGTTATGTAGCGATCCGAGAGCGCTGCTGCGGTTACTAGCGCGGCATCCTTGATGCGCACACCATGATGAATCTCGTAGCGTTCTTTTAGTCCGCGCAACACCGATACCGTGTCGGCTACGCTCGGGGGATCGACCCGAACGGGTTGGAAGCGGCGCTCTAGTGCCGCATCCTTCTCGATGTACTTGCGGTACTCGCTGATGGTTGTGGCGCCGATACAATGCAGCTCGCCGCGCGCAAGCATGGGCTTGAGGAGATTACTGGCATCCATCGAGCCTTCGCTAGCACCAGCACCAACCACCGTATGTAGTTCGTCGATGAACAAGACGACGCTATCATTGGCTTCGTGAACGCTATGGAGAACCGCCTTCAACCTCTCCTCGAACTCACCGCGAAATTTCGCGCCGGCGATCAGGGCTCCCATGTCGAGCGCGATTAGTCGCCGTTCGGACAGGCTCTCGGGCACATCTCCGGTGACTATACGCCGTGCGAGTCCTTCGACAATCGCGGTTTTACCGACGCCAGGTTCGCCAATGAGGAGTGGATTATTCTTGGTACGGCGTGACAATACCTCGATCGCACGGCGGATCTCTTCGTCACGGCCGATTACCGGATCGAGCTTACCCGCGGCAGCGTCAGCGGTGAGGTCACGACCGTAATGTGAAAGAGCATCCTCTCCACTGCCGTGGTTATCGCCGGGCATAGGACGTTGTTCGCGCAACTGGGCAATGGTGCGCTCGATGGCGGCGAAATCGAGATCGAAGTCGGCAAGAATCTGGCCGCTAGGACCGCGATCGTGGAGAAGTCCGGCGAGGAGATGCTCGACGTTGATGTATTCATCTGCGAGCGCTTCAACGGCACGGCCGGCTTCACGCAGTACCCGGGTGAAGCGGTTGCCAGGACGGAGTTCGGCGTCTGCGGCTTGGCTGACCGGGAGTTGCGCTAGGGCCTGCTCTACGCGTGCCGAAAGCGCCGCAGGTTCGCGTCCAACAGAGCGGACGATGGTCGATACCAGCCCCTCGGGCTGGGTGATCAGCGCGTAGAGCAAGTGCTCTGGCTCAAGCCTGGGGTTGTTGCGATCCAGCGCTTGTCCCTGGGCTTCGGCCAGCGCGGCACGGGATTGTTCGGTCAATCGCTCTTCCATGTCGGTTAGCAGTCTCCTACGAGGCGAGCTTGATGGCTCGCTCGTGGAAGAACATAAGTATGAATCGCTCGACGGCAAGAGTCGGCAGCTACGCGGGCCATTGACGGGGGCCTTGCGCCGCGCCAATATGACCAGCTCCAGGGTTACGTGGAAAGGGCCAAACGGTATTGCAACAGCAGCTAAAGCGCGTAGTAAGGCTCACCGTGGGCTCGGTACTTCTGGTGATCGGCTTCATCGGTGGGTTCATCCCGATATTACAGGGGTGGATATTTGTTCTTGCCGGGCTGACGATCATGGCGCCCGAGAGCGAGATGGCTAGCCGCTTCCTCGAACGCGTAAAGGCGCGGATGAAGCGTACTCGGGACTAGTATTGAGGAATCAAACGTGGAGATCGTGAAACATGGCTAGTGAAAAAGACCGTCTAGGCGACAAGTTGAGGCAGAGAGAGAAGGCAGAGGAAGATCGTTTCTTTGCTGAAGAAAGCCGCAGAAAAGTTGATGCGCTCAAGGAGTCTCAGGCCGCGCCACCGCTGTTAGGACTGTGTCCCCGCTGTGGTGTCGCCTTGAATCAGCTGGTGCGGCTTGGGGTTACAATCGACTGCTGTGATGGCTGCGGAGGGATTTGGCTGGACAAGGGGGAGCTCGAGTCGCTCAGCGAACATGAAGCCGAGTCGTGGGTGAGTAAGTGGATTCGTAGCGTTCTCGAAGGTAGCGACTGAGCACGACGTGTTTACTGGTATAATTGAAGATCTTGGCAGCGTTTGCGCCGTAGACGCTTTAGCTTCAGGCAAGCGTCTGACCCTAGAGACTGCGATCGAAACTCGCGAAATCGTCGAGGGGGAAAGCATCGCGATCAACGGTGCGTGCATGACCGTAGTCGCGATCGGGCCTAACAGTTTCGGCGTTGATGTATCGGCAGAATCGCTTCGCAAGACAACACTAGGACACTTGCGCGTGGGTGACCCGGTAAACCTCGAACGCTCGGTACGATTAGAGGACCGGCTTGGTGGACACCTGGTCTCCGGTCATGTCGATGGAACCGGCAACGTTGTGGCGATCGAAGCGGAGGGTGAATCGTCGCTCTTTACGTTCGCGATTACGCCCGAGATGATGCCGCTATGTGTGGAGAAGGGCTCGATTGCTATCGACGGCATCAGTTTGACCTGCTTCAACTTGCGTGAAGACAAGTTTGACGTTGCGCTCATTCCACACACGTTGAAGGTGACTACGCTTGGTACGCGCGGTCCCGGCGATCGAGTGAACGTAGAAAACGATCTGCTCGGAAAGTACGTTGCCCGTTTACTCGCCCCAGTCGTGAACGCGACTGGGGCGACGCGAGGCTAGTGGCTGTCGGTAGCGCTGCTTGATCTCGGCTGCTTGGGCGAAGCGGCTACTGTTAGCAAAAATTGTTTCATCATTTCTACCGGATCGACGCGCGAGTCGAGCTGTTTGCCGACACCACTTATAAGCCCCATGACTCGCAGCAGCAGAAGGAGGTCGGAGGAGGCGCGTACCAGTGGGTTCTCGCGCAACGCGTGCAGCAACTCAGCACGGATTCTTTCTACCATCCCGATATCTGCGTAGGCCCTCCCCGCGTCGAGAGCCTGACCGAGAAACAGTTCGGCGATGGTGAGAAAAGTATCGTCGCTGCCGCTCTTGGTTTCGAAGCCGAGGTCCCTAAACGCCTCTCCGGTCATCTTGGGGTTACGCGCGATTATCGCCGCCGCTAGCTTGACTACACCGCGACGCAACTGCTCGGTAAATTCTTTGGCCAGTCCGAGATCTAGAATCACCAAGGTGGGGCCGGGCTTGATCAACAGATTGCCCGGGTGGGGATCGCCGTGAAAGAAGCCGTGAGCCATTATCTGAGTCATGTAGGTGCGCGCGAGCAGATCAGCAACCTGGTGCTTATCGATGCCCGCGGCGGCCATGGCGTCGACATCGGAAATCTTGATGCCTTCTATGTAACTCATGGTAAGTACGGTTGTGCAGGTGAGTTGGTCGATCGGCGAAGGAAACTCGACGGCATGGTTGTCTTTGAAATTGTCGGCGAAACGGCGGGCGTTCTTCGCTTCGTTGACGAAATCAAGTTCGAGGGGGATCAGATCACCAATCTCGCGAAGCAAGATACGCAGATCGAATCGGCGCTCTAAGCGAGCGAGCAGCCGTACGAAAAACGCGAAAGTGGCGAGATCGCTCGCGATGACTCTGTCGATATTCGGATACTGAACTTTGACGGCTACGACCGTACCGTCGAGTAGGCGGGCACGGTGAACCTGTGCTAGCGACGCGGACGCAATCGGCGTTTCTTCAATACTGGAGAAACACTCATCGAGCGGACGCCCGAGTTGATCGGCTACCCACTGTCCGATTTCTGCAAATGGGTGAGGTGGAACTCGATCGTGAAGTTCCGATAGAACCTCGATAAACGCGGGTGGCAGAATGTCGGCGCGGCTGCCGGCAAACTGGCACGCTTTGATGAGCAGTCCTTCGAGTTTGACCGCGGTGTTGCGAATGATGCTGGCGCTGCGTCGATGCTGCTCGTCGTAGTAGCCAGGTTGGCTGCTCTTGCCGGTTATGGCACCGCGAATCTGAAGCAGCTTGTAGCCAGTGTATATGTGTACGACCATGCGCGCCGTTGCGAGGAATCGCCTCGCGCGCACCTGCCGCGACAGCGGACGTACCTGCCGAGCACGATCAGCGTTCGGATCGGTACTGAGCGCCACGCTCCAGCTCGTCAAGCTTGTCAGCGAGTCGTTTTGACATGGAGGTTAGCCGCAACGTGTAGCCAAATATAAATATCCATATACAACCGTACGCCAAGCCTACGTAGTTAATTGCGCTCATCTATCCGAGCTCCTCGTGATATGAATCTTCAATAAGTATCTCAATGCGTTCGCCCAGACGCAGTACGCGTACGCGCAGTGCCCAGACCCAGACAAACATGAGTAGGAATGCAACGAAGCACATCATCAGTGTTGCGACCATGCGCGGGTCATCGATGCCCCCTTGGGGGTTGCGAATCACCTGAGGGTGAATGGTTCTCCACAGGCGTGTCGCCATCATCACCAGTGGAATATTTAGAGCTCCAACGATCGCTAGGATTCCAGCGTAGCGAGGTGCCATCTCGTTGCCCTTCGCCAGCGCTCGCAGCAGCATATACGACGCAAAAACCAGCCACAGTACCAAGAATGTGGTAAGCCGCGCATCCCAGGTCCACCACGTTCCCCAGGCGGTACGCGCCCAGATCGATCCGGTGATCAGAACCAGAGTCGCAAACAGCATCCCTACACCGACGAATGCATGGCCGGCATGATCCCATTCGGTGTTGGCGGTCTTCAAGAATAAACCGCTGCTGAACCCCGCAAGCCCGAACGCCAGGAATGACATCGTCGCGCAGGGGACGTGGTAATAGAAAATTCGCTGACTTACGCCGAGTCCGGCATCGTTGGGTACCCAGAAAAAAACCGCCCACAACGTTACCAAGATCAGCGGACCGACAAATGCCGGAGTATAACGGATGATCAAAGTATCGAGCTTCGGGATCATCTAAAGTCCTCCAACCAACAGTTTGTCCCTATCAGTCTACAGAGACGAACTCGAAGGCCAACCAGCCCACGGTGACGAACAGTACATCAAAAGCCACGAGCAGGCTGCCCCATGCCCCGAGCATGCTTACCGGCTGACCACTAAGTACCAAGGCCGTCGATTTCACGGCGGCGATTACCAGGGGAATCTGTAACGGCAGAACGATTAACGGCAGCATGAGTTCTCGGGCTCTGGTGCCGAGCGCGGCCAAGGCGAAGAGGGTACCGGTAGCCGCTAGGCCGAGACTCCCGGCTATGAGCACAAGCAATAGATGGGGAAGAACCCCGGATACGTTGAGGCCGAACATGAGAATGTACACCGGCAGTAGCATTGCCTCGAAGACCACTAGCAGAAGAAAATTGACCGACAGCTTAGCAAGGAACAGCGAGCCACGATCTATAGGCGCGAGGATCAGGCCAGTCATGCATTCATTTTCTCGCTCGATCAAAAATGTGCGGCCCAGCCCAAGCATTGCCGAGAGAACGATTGCAACCCACAGTAGCCCAGGAGCAATACGTGACATGTTGTCGTCGGTAATGTCGAGTGCGAAGTTGAAGATCAGTAGAATGACGACGCCGAGGACGAACAGCGACACAATGGTCTCGCGGCTGCGGCTCTCGAGCAAGATATCTTTCCAGATGACTGCTAACACTGCTGCGTTTCTCCGCTACTCGTAGCCAACAACATCGTCGTAGATACGTGTCATTTCGTCGCTATCCGGCAACGTTTTTTGGGAACGCCACGCCACCCGTCCCGCGTGGAGCAATACCACGGCGTCGGCAGCCTCCAGTCCTCGAGAGAAATCGTGGGTGGTGAGAATGATGGTAACCTGCTGAGCGCGGAGCTCGGCTAGCATGGCCGCCAGCAGCCTTGCGCCGCGCGGGTCGAGTCCGGTAAATGGCTCGTCGAGCAACAACAGCTCAGGGCTATGGAGTACGGCACGCGCCAGTGCGAGGCGCTGCAGCATGCCACGGGAGTAGGTTCTAACCGGTCTGTCCGCTGCCGCTGTAAGGCCAAGACGCTCGAGCAAGCGCTCGCCGCGTGATGTGTCCGACACGCGATAGAGCCTGGCGTAGTAGGCCAGATTTTCTCTGGCGCTAAGGTCGCCGTAGAGGAAACAGTCGTGAGCGACGACGCCGATGCGACCACGCACTACGTGTTCGGTGGGCAGGGTCTTGCCAAACAGCGATACCGTGCCGCGGCTCGCGCGCATGAGCCCCGCGATAATCCTCAGCAGCGTGGTCTTTCCGGCACCGTTGGATCCAAACATAGCTACACTGCTACCGCGCTGGATTTCGAGGTCGACGCCGCGCAGCACCGGCACCGCTGCGAAACGGCGCTCGACACCACGTACAATCACTACTGAATCATTTTTCGACATTGCTACCGTGTCGTCGTCCTAACGGCACGCAACCACAAAACATAGAAGAGATGGGAAGCCAATACCGCAGCGACCAAGAACAGATCGAGACGTCCGAACAGCGCGGCCAGCAACAGGCCGTAGGCTGGACCATTACGTCGGGCAAATCGTGAAGCGAAATTGTCGGACGCCACCGCGACATGGCCGCCATGAGCGTGAGATTTCCAAACAGAGCGGTAAACCCGCCGGTGGGCCAGTCCCGCGCTTGCAATCAGCCCCAGTGTCGCAACCGCGCCCAGTAACACCGACAGCTCGGCCGCGCCGGGACGCAGGGCAATAGCCCAGACCACGGCAATTTGCGTAGCAAAATCGCCTACTACATCAAGCTTGTCGCCGCGCGACTTTTGGCGAACCGCGGCTCGCGCGAGATCGCCCGAGGCTGCGTCGAGCACGCGAGACAGAAGGTAGAGCAGTGCTCCGCCGACGCCACTCCAGTACCCGGGCTGTAGCAAGACCCAAGCCGAGGCCAGCGCGAGAACTATTCTGGCGAGCGAGAGGTGAGCGGGGGCAATCGGCGTGGCAGCCAGACGAATAGCGACGGGAATCGCTAACAGACGCTCGAAAGCGCGTACGTGCCAGGGGTCGTGCTCGAGGCGGTGGAGGCCGAACAACTTGGTCTCGCAACGTTCAATCGCCACGTTGTCGCTGAGGCGATGGCGGTCGGATGCTCCAAGTGAAACTACGTTTGCGTCTTCGGGTACGGCTGCATTGATCAGCTCACTAACCGGATTATCTCCAGCGTGCGGAATCAGCGCGCGCAGGTCGCCGATTTTCATGCGTGCCAAGGGAGCGACGACGCGGTCTCGGTCGACAAAACGGGCAACGGCCGGTCCCGTGGTTTTGGCCGCGAAGTCGACTATGGCGGCTGGCGAGATGAACCAGTCGCCGGCTATCACCAGCGTTGAATCGTCGTTGCGCGCCGCTTCATTGGCGAATGCATCTGCTGCGAGGCAACGCACAGAGCCCTCGAGTTCGCCGGCAATTTCGGCACCGAGAGCCTTCATCGAGGCTGGGAATAGCACGGTGGGTTCTAGACCGAGACGCTCAGCAGTCGCCACGTGGCGACGAATCGTGCTGATGCCGCCGACTCGGGCTACAGCCGTACGGCCGGTCACGAGGATGATTACGGGTGCGCGCTCAAATCGACCCAGGACATGGGGAAGCTCGGCCACGGTTTGGTTATATCTAGCTCGCGGCGGCTAATCGAGTCGCGCTAGCGCGGAGAGCAATGGTCGTCTCGGGCGCTTGCGTGAGCGGCAATGGTCTGGAAGGCTTTCGCTTGCGCGCGGACCTGGGTTTGACCTAGTCGCGACCGACTAGGGGCAGATCGTAGCGCTCCTAAGCTGTGTTGACTGGCCAGGCTTTGGCCGGGGCTGGCGACGAACGCAGCCATGCTCTCCGGCGATATGCGCTGGCGCTTGGTGTATTCGTGCGGTGTAGAATTGTC
>CAZPPZ010000015.1:0-27284 GCA_964588545.1 uncultured Myxococcales bacterium
TCAGCGACAGAGGCCCGACTTGGGCCGACCATACGTTGCCGCGTAGCTGTTGGGAATAAACTAGGACCTGCTTGCGATTTCTCTGCTGCTTTCCTGCCCGCTCGATTTCGCCGCCAGGCAGTGCACGTAAGACCGTGTCAAAACCGGCAACCAGGCTTCCTGGAATGCTGCCCCGCCAGTTCTCGATGATATCGTCTATCTCTCGCGCGGCTACGTAGTTGTGGTAGCGGGCGACGGCCGGGACCAGCAGCATGGTCATCACTACGGCCACTTGTACTGCCCGCCTCGCCACCAGCAGTTTGTGTACAGGCATCTTCATGCCCGAGCCTCGCCGTCAGAGCGTGGGCGTATGCGGATTGCCTGGGGGTAGTGGACACAGCTTCGTTCGCACAAGCCGCAACCGATGCATACATTGGGATCGATAATCGGGCGTTCCCACAGCCCAGCCTTGAGTGCCTGTCCTTCAAAGGGGCAGGCGCGAACGCACACTCCGCACGATGCACCGTTGAACGAGTAGCAGAGATTGGTGTCTACCTCGGCGGTGCCCATGCGTACGCCATCTAGCACCGCCTCAGGGGCCTTGAGGGTCGCCTTCAGGGCTCCTGAGGGACAGGCCTCGGTGCACAGTAGGTGGGTGCCCGGTTCACCATTACACAGCATGCAGGCTTGACGACGAGGGAAGATTACCGGCGTCGCCAGTTGCCTGGAGCTTGGGCTCAGAGCTAAGTCGCGTCCGCTATCGGGTGTGAACGCGGTAATGCAACGGTTTGGGCAAGCATCCGCGCAACGCCCACAGCGTATGCAGGTTGCGAGGAAATCTTCTTCTGGTAGCGCGCCTGGGGGGCGTACACAGGCAGATGCTTCGGAGCGGCTGCCAAGCGCAGCGAGGAGACCGCCGCCTACTACTGAGGCGGCGGTCAACGCGCTGGATCCCATGCGCACTAGGAAGTGTCGGCGACTGATGCGGCTTGTCATGTCGACGGTTCCTGGTCTCTATCAGACCCTCTCTATGCGGGCTGCCAACTTTTTGTAGTCGCACTGGCCTGAGACTGGGTCCCAGGCCCTATGACTTACAGCATTGACGAGCCAGCGGTTCTTGGCCGGATCGGCACTATCGGCTACAGAAAGGTTCCACGGGCTGAATAAATAACCCTCCGGAGCTTCGCTGCGAGCCGGGCGAACAATCGAATTGGTACCGACCGATACCCGCGCCTCGTAGCTTCCGCGTCTGGTTACCACTCGCACCCGCTCTCCATCCTCGAGCCCCCATCTCTCGGCATCGACCTCGTTGACTTCAACGTACTGCTCGGGGACGAGCTTCATCGTGGTCGCGCCTCGAATAGTCTTCGAGGTGTGGAAGTGTTCGTAAACGATGCCGAGGCCGAGCCAGAAGGGATACTTGTCCTCTTTCTTTGCATCGTCGAGACTCTTGTCGGGGTTGTCGTAGAACTTCAGATCAGGTACCTCGGGAACCAGGCCAAGGTCACGGGCCTTTACCAGTAGCTCTTGGTTCTTATAGAGCCATGGGCCTTCGCCTTTGCTGGCACCGTACTTTTTGAACTGATCGGCAATCTCGTAGAGGTTCTTGCCGTCTTTACCGTAGTCTTGCTCACACAGGTGGAAGTGGGCCTTGCCGTCCTTGTGGCGGAAGTTCTGGTAGGGCGGATTCTTCCACTTCTCCTGGTGCATGTAGCGCCGCCTGATTCCACCGCCCTTGGCGCTATCGTAGTCGGGGGCGGGCCACTGTACGCCGCGAAGCCTACGCAGCTGGTCGTATAGGCCAACTCCATCGCGCTCTTTGACTTCGAGCATCCCCGACAGGTCGGCATCCGATCCCTTCGAAGCGCGTACGATGTCTTCGAAGATGTCCTCGGGGTCGTAGAAACTCTGGCCGTAGGCGTTCTTGATGGTCTTCTTGTAGGGAATGATTTCGTCGCCGTTGAGCCCGAGCTTGTTGGCGATCGACTTGCACTTGTCGATGGCCAGGTCGAGGTCAGGGCGAGCCTCGGTTAGCACCTCGCCTTTCTCATTGCGGCCCACCGAGATGCCGTCGCAAACGTAAACGCGCCGCTCCGATTGGATGTAGGTGCCACCGGACCATTCTCCCCAGGTGATTGCTGGGAAAATCACGTCACCGTAGAGCAGGTTGGGCGCGTGACGGTAGATGTCTTGGACGACGCAGAACATCTTGGTCAACGCCGGACGCACCAGTGTCTGGAGGTCGGGCAGATGGATGTGAGTTGTATACATCCAGAACATCGCCTTTAGTGTGCCCTCGTTGCCACGTTCCATCATGCCGATCGCCATTGGATTCTTCAGTAGCGAAGTCTGCTCCAGGCGCTTACGCGGTACTCGCCAGGAGTCAGCGATCCAGTCGCGCCAACCGACGTTAGACAGAGGCTGGTTGAAGGGCAGGCGGCCGGTCAGTCCTCCCATCAGTCTTTCGCTCATGGCGTTGGGCTGGCCGGTTTGCGAGTGGGTGCCGCAACCTTGCCTGCCGACGTTGCCGGTCAAGAGGTGTAGGTTGATGATCGAGATGGTGTTGTGCTGTCCGTGGAGCATCTGGTTGTAGCCGATGCCCCAGTAGGTGAGCACACCGCCGCGTCCACGTTTACGTCCTTTAACCGAGGCTTCGGCCCAGGCCTTGGCCACTTGTTCTATCTGTCTGACCGTCACTCGCCCGCGATCTATGGTCTTGAGGCGATCTACGACTTGTTGTGGCGAGTAACGCTCCTTTACTCCCTTGACGTACTCACGCCAGCCGGTGCTGTTCTCATCGAGCCAGGCCTCGGGCATCACCGCCTCGGGATGTTTGGCGAGGATCACGTGGGCGATGGCGTTTAGGTAGGAGATGTCGCCGTTGAGCGTGCCAAAGTGGTATGAGTTGCGCGGGTTGATGGTCTCGAGTCCCATGACAGTGCCGGTACGGCGCGGGTCAGATACCAGCGTGGGAATGTCCTTGGCTTTCTTATGGTCAGCAACACGCCAGAACAGCACCGGGTGTGCTTCTCGCGCGTTGTGGCCCCAGAAAGTGATCATGTCTGCGTCTTCAAGATCCTCATAGCTGGTCGGCGGGGCATCCGAGCCGTAGGACTTGAAGTATCCGGTCACTGCCGAGGTCATACACATGCGAGCATTGGCTTCGATCGAGTTCGAGCCGATGATGCCCTTGAGCAGCAGGTTCTCGATCCACTGGGCTTCCATCGTCAGCTGGCCTGAACCGCTAAGGCCGACCGAGTTACCACCGAACTTCTTGGCGACTGCAGCCATTTTCTCAGCAACCAGTTCTTCGGCTTCATCGTAGGGCATTGCATCGAAGACGTCGTCGTCGAAGCGCCCCTTGGTGGCCGAGATATGTCCGGTCAGCGGATCTGACATGTCTTTGCGTACGAGGACGCGCGAGAGGCGGTCCCGGTATATGGGCTCGTGGGCATTGAGACCCTTGATGCACTGCACACCCTTGTTGGTGGGGTGGAGCTTGTCGGGAACTATACCGGTAATGCGGTCATCCTCAGCGGTGATCAAGGTTCCGCAGCCGACTCCACAGTAGGGGCAGGCAGCCAAGAGGGTGCGCCTGCCCGCGCTATCAGCCCCCGCTTTCTCAAGGTCGTCTGCATGGGCTAGCTCGCCAGGAAGCAGCGGAAAGCTACTTGCGGCCGCGACCACGCTGCTTGACCAGCGCAAGAAATCTCTACGCCCGAGACACGGAAAATCGAATTTCTTACTCATTGTTTTCCTCCAGCGGCTGCTGCATCGGACGTGCTCTGCCACGACCGTATGAACCTGACGATGTTGGTGATCTCTTCTGGACCGAGTTCGGCGATGCCTCCGGCACCACGGCCGAAAGGTCTCATGGGAGTCTGTCCGCGGCCTCTCGCGATGGTTGCCAAGAGGAATCCATCGGAGGCGGCTGCTAGGAACTGTGGGTTGTTGAGTGCTGGTGCAAAGTATTCTGGACCGCCGGCTTGCCCTTCACCGTTCCTCCCGTGGCAGCCAGAACAGTGGCGCAGATAACTGCCTTGACCCGAGACGATCTCGTCGTTGGTGAGTACGGTGATACTCCTGGTCTTGCGCCAAGTCTTGGGGCCTTCCCACTGACGGATATAGGCGACGATGTCTTCGACGTGTTCCGGCGGGATCTGGGCGTTGCCCCCTTGTCCGCGTACCATCGGCTGCATTGCCGTGTCGGTCCTGCCAAGATTAATGGTCGCTGCCAAGAACCCGTCTGAGGCTACGGCTAGCAGTGCAGGGTTGTTGAGCTGTGGTCCCGAGGCCCCCTCGCCATCGGGGCCGTGGCAGGAGCTACAGTTTTCCTTGTAGGCTAGCGCGCCGATTTCAGGGTTGCCGAAGCCCACGCGCGGAACCGGCAGATCGCCAGCTGCAGCCGTGTGACGTAGATAGCGTATGATATCTACGATCTGCCCGGCACTGAGTGTGGTTACGCCCTGGGTCTCCGGCAGGAATCCGCGCATCGCAGTCCCCGTCCGGCCATGGCCTATCCACTGGAAGAGCATCTCATCGCTAGCCGAGTCGAGGAACACTTGGTTGGATAGCTGCGGGCCGATAGCGCCGACTCCGGCTTGACCATGACACTCGGCGCAAGACTCTTGGTAGTAGACTGCTCCAACGTTGTAGTCGCCTGCCTGGGTAATCGTCTCGAGGGGTAGAGGCGGGGACTTCTGATAGCTGCGCAGATAGGCGATCAGCGAACCTATGTCGTCAGCGCTAAGGTGGCGCCAGGCGGGCATCGCCGTAGACGGACGGCCCAGGGTAATCGCCCGGTAGATGTAGACGTCGTCAACGACACGCAAGAATGCGTCGTTGGTGATCGATGGTCCGAGTCCGCCCTCGCCGCGACGGCCGTGACACGAGGCGCAGTTGCGTGAATAGATCGACTTGCCAAAACGCGCGTTGTCGCTGCTCGGAACCTCGTCCATTGACACCACGACTTCTTCGAATGATGGCGGCGTGGGCTGCCACGAACGAATAAAGGCAAGTATGTCACTGACCGCCTGGGCTGAGAGATGCTTCCACGAGGGCATCGCGGTGCCGGGACGTCCCTCTACTATGCTACGTGCCAAGAAACGATCATCGGTTACCGCAAGGAAGGTCTCGGCGCGGAGATTGTTGCCAATACCGCCCTCACCATTTACGCCATGACAGCCCGTGCAGAGGCCGCGGAAGTATGCTCGGCCACGCTCAGCACTGCCACGCTGGGAACTCATTGCAGATATCGGTGCGCCTTGGCCTTCCCAGCTGCGGATGTATCCGACGATACGGTCGATTTCGTCACGGCTCAGGTTGCCATGACCCTCGCCCCACGCTGGCATGTCGGTACCACCACGGCCGGTGGCGATGATCATGCGCAAGTAGTCGTCGTCAGCAACGGCCAGCGTGTCGGTGTTGTGCAAGGCTGGGCTCGAGATGCTGGCTACCTGACTGTGCTTGCCGCTCTCTCCGTGGCAAGCGGAGCAGTACTGAAGGTAGATCTTCCGACCGTCTTGTGACGGAGTGACACTGTTGGATGCTCGGCCGCTGTAGACAGTACCACCACCGTGCTTGGCTCGCAGCGAGAGCATGTAGGCGGTGAGCGCGTCGGCTTCGTCTATATCTCTGACCGCCGGCATGGCCGAGCCCGGACTCACGGCGGAAGGATCGAGGAAGTGGGCACGCAGCCAGGTGCTTATCTCGCGAGGAGCGTGGGCGTCGAGGTGCAAGAAATCAAAGTTATGAGCCACCTTGTCGCCGACCCTGCTTAGGTCTGGACCGAGTTTGCCGCCTTTGTCCTCGATTTTGTGACAGCCCAGACAGCCGCGTTCGGCGAGCAGATCTTGGCCCTCGGCGAGCAATCGGTTGCCCGCTGGATTGCCGCTGGCGACGGCAATCAGCCCACTGCTTCCCAATACCTTGCTGGCCATGTGGCATTTGGTGCAGCTGGTCTCGATGTGGCCGGGCTTCAACATCGGACGTTCCCAGTGCGGAACCCTCCCGTGCGCATCATCGACGGTGACTGCGCGGCCTTGGCCTTCGTGGCAGATGGTACACCCGAACTTTTCAGGCGCATGAATCTCCAGATAGCGGCCCGGGTGGGTGGCGTAGGGTTGTGCAGCATCAACCATTCGCGGATCATCGAGGCCCGCGTGACAAGTGACGCAACGGTCGACAGCACCGAGCGCGGGCACGTAGTTCTGTGCTATCTCGACCTTGAAGTGCTTTGCTGCGTTACGTCCTGCTTCGTCGCCCGCCTTCTGCTCGAGAAGGTCTACGTAACCAGAGCGGATCGTGTGCCATTCAGAAAAGACGTTCTCCTGCAGCGCGGCAACTACGATAGTGGCAATGGTCGCTAGGCTGACAACCAGCAAAGCGACTTTGACTCGGTGGTCGATTTTGAGGGCGTCGTGTTCAGACATGCTCACGTTCTCTTTAATGGACAGGCCAGTCGGCCCGACTCCAGTAGAAATCCCAGTTAGGTCCACGCAGATTCATGCCCACGTAGGTCATGATGAGGAATCCGGCGATGAAACAGCTGAACAGTGCTATCGCTGCCATACGAGTCGAATTTGTTCGTCTGAGAACCTGCAACGACCAGGCGGCGTAGGCTAGGGTGAGTAACGACCCAGGGTTGATGAAGATGATGACGAGCTGCGAAATATGGGGGAACCAACTGCGTAGCCACCCAAAGTTCACAGGGATTGCAACCGCCAGTATGGCCGCGACGGCGCCAAACGCCAGGCTGCGTGACGCTATACGTCGTCCCTCGGCTCCGCTGAAGTAGACTCCCGCGTCTTCACGCTCGCGATCGAGGTAGGGGATGAGTCCGAGGCCGGCGACGACGATTACTGGGACAATAAGGCCTCCCATGAACGCCGAGTAGGAGACCATCTCTTGCAGGCCGAGGAAATACCAGGGGGCCTTGGCGGGATTCTCTGGGACGTTGGCATTGGCGAGTTCTTTGAGCGGAGCGTCGACCAGCATCCCGAGAATGATGCAGACGATCACGCAGACCATAAACACCAAGAGCTCAGCGCGTAACAGGTAAGGCCAGCTCGGCACGGTGTCGCTAGGGTTGACGTTGGTCGCCGGGCTACGCCCCGGTACCACGCACATCAAACCGTAAGTCTTGGTAGGGCCGCTCTCGGGAGAAGCTGGCTCGGCAGGTGCCGCCGTGACTCCCTTGCCCGCTGCGGTCGACTGGACACCCGGGCGACCGAGGCCTCCGTCCTTGCGGATGCGCCAGAAGTGCACGCCCACCATCGCACCGAGAGCCAGCGGCAGTACCATCACGTGTAGAAGATAGAAACGTGTGAGCGCGCTTTGTCCTACCGCGTTGGCTCCGAGCAGCAGCTGTTTTTGCATGCCCCCCGGGTCGAAGTACGCGGTTATGCCCAGCACATCGGTGAGTTCCCGAGGCGAAGCCGCGATGTTGGCGCCGATGGTAATCGCCCAAAACGCGAGCTGATCCCACGGGAGCAGATAGCCGGTAAACGACAGCGCTAGGGTCAAAATGAACAGTCCCATGCCCAGCACCCAGTTGAACTCGCGCGGGGCCTTGTAACTGGCGGTGTAGAAGACCCGGCACATGTGCAGGATCACCGCTATTACCATTAGGTGCGCGCCCCAGCGGTGTACGTTGCGGATCAAGCGACCCGAAGGGACAACGAAATGAATGTCCTTCATGCCGTCGTAGGCCAGAAGCGTCGACGGCGTGTAGTAGACCATTAGAAGCACGCCGGTGGCCAGGAGGATCAAGAACAACGAAATTGATGCGATGCCGAGTCCGAAAGTCGCCGTGAAGCGCAGCGATCGTATCTGTGTGCGGGTAGCGTGTAGGTGCAAGAACAGGTTGGAGAACACCACTTGAGAACGGCTGCGGTCAGAGACCGGAGCCCCGTGGCGTAGCACCGACGCCTTCATGCTGCGCGACAGGTTGCGGAGATTCTCGGTGAACGTTCGTATGCCGGTTTTGCTCATTGCCATTTCTGCTAGACCACGAAGTAAGTTCCGGGGTCGACTACGCGGCCGGCATCAACGACCAGTCGTCCATCGACCGCGCGCGCGACCTCTAGCCAACGTAGTCCGCTTGGTGCAGGTCCTCCTATCACTTCGCCGTCACTATCGAAGACCGACCCGTGACACGGGCATGCAAAACCGGTTTTCGACTGCGAAACGATGCATCCCAAATGTGTGCAGACCATGGACAGCGCTGCGATGCCGTCTTCACGTGAAACAATCATCACGTTTTGCTCAGGGATGATGCGCTTTGTACCAACCGGAAACTCACTGGGCTGGCCGATACGAAAGCGGCGCGCTGCCTCCGGCAGTACTGATGGTTTGGCGAGTCGGGCCATGCCGAGTAGCGACCCGAGAATCGCAATTCCGGTTGCCCACAATCCGGCCAAGCCGAGGAAATCTCGACGAGGTATCGGTTCTGGCTCTAAGCGGCCTGACATGCTGGGACCTCCTTGAAGATGAAGCGCTCCATAGTGATCGCGCCGGTAGGGCAGCGTTCGGCACAGAGACTGCAGCGGATGCATATGGTTTCGTCTTTGATGATTGCCGAGCCCTCGGTGGGGTCGAGGCCATCGAGTTGGCGCTCGACGACAGAGGCGGCTTCGCCCTCGGTTACTGTGTCTGCGCCGATTATGCGCAGACACAGCGATGGGCAAACATCGACACAGCCTCCACACAGGATGCAGCGGCTGCCGTCGAAGATGGTGTTGACGCCGCAGTCCAGACAACGGCCGGCCTCGCGTCGAGCCTCTAGCTCGGAGAGCGCCTGTTCGACCTGAATGTTCTGCGCTACGATGCGCTCGGCAGCGGGCGCGGTTTCAAGCGATGCGCGCTCGGCGTTCTCGTAGTCCATCTCGCGGCCATAGTCGGGTAGAGCCATGTGGAGTTCGACGTCTTCGGCCTCTATCGAGCGACCGCTGAGCGCGGCATAGACGCTGCGCGCTACTTTTTTGCCCGAGGCGACCGCGTGGATGAGCAGTTTTGGCCCGTAGGCGAGGTCTCCCGCGACGAAGATGTCTTTCGCGCTGGTGCGGCCGGTTTCCGCATCACAGGGGATGAGCCCGCGACTATCCAGCTCGATACCGTCACGCTCAGGATCAATGAATCCGAGATCGGCCGATTGACCGACAGCGATCAGGACGTTGTCACACTTGATTACCTCAGTCGCGCTGTCATCGAACACTGGCGCGAAGCGGTGGTTCTCGTCGAAGACGCTCAGGCATCGGCGGAACTCTACGCCATGAACGCGACCGTGGACGTCGGTAATGATCTTGACCGGGCCAAGTCCATTTTGGCGGACAATGCCTTCCTCGTCTCCTTCAATTATTTCAACGTCATCGGCGGGCATTTCCTCAAGCGACTCCAGTGAGCACAGGTGGACGCTGGCAACGCTTTCTGAGCGCATCGCTGCGCGCGCGGTGTCCACCGAGATCTGTCGCAGCACCGTACGGCCGACGTCATAGGCGACGTTGCCACCGCCGATGACGACGACCCGTGGCCCGAGTGAGGGTGGGTTGCCGATCGCAACGTCACGCAGGAATTCCACTCCGCCGTGGACGCCTTTGGAGCGGATCCCCGGAATCGGCAGTTCCCGTGAGCGCTTGGCGCCGACACAGACGAGGACTGCGTCATGGCGTTGGCGCAGCTCAGCTAACGAGACGTCCTTGCCGACTTCACAGTTGGTTACCGCTTCAATGCCGAGCGCGAGTATGGCCTCGACTTCCGCCTGAATCAGGTCACGGGGTAGCCGGTACTCGGGAATTCCCACGGCGAGCATACCGGCGAGTACCGGCTCCATTTCATAGATGGTTAGCTTGCAGCCGAGTAGTGCCAGGTCGTGGGCGGCCGCTAGGCCGGCTGGACCGCTGCCGATTATGCCTACCGACTTGTCTTCGAGCGCAGGGATCTTGCCACTGGTAGTTGCCTGTAGGAGGGACAGGAGTTCCTCTGGTCCCTGACAGTGGGGATCATCGTGGCGGCGGGCAGCTGACTTGATGAACTCGATCAAGCCTTCGCTGCCTTTGTCGGCACTCGGGGGAACGATGCGGTCGCAGACGAAACGCTTGAGAGCGCGGATTGCGATCGGCTTGTCGAGGTCTCCGCGGCGGCAGCTGGCCTCACACGGAGCTCCGCAAACCCGGCCGCACAGCGATGCCAGCGGGTTGGGGCCACGGGCTATGAGGTAGGCCTGTTCGAAATCGCCTCGAGCGATAGCGCGCACGTAACCACGCGCATCGGTGCCCACTGGGCATGCGGCCTGACACTTGATCTGGGATTTCCAGTACCGACGGTCAGCGGTACTTAGCGCAAAGCGCTCCATAGCGGCTCGGTGTTCTCCTGATCTTATGTAATATTCGAGGCCAGGTGGTTACGAAGCGCAGCTGCGATCACCCCGAGGCATCGTCTTGCTCACTGAAAAGCAATGCGCATGCCATTTGCTGCAGTCTGTAGCGGCAGCTGGTGCCCCAGCTAAGATACTGGAATTAAAGAATTATTTTCCAGGAATGGGTTTTGGGGCGAGCGGCGACAGCAAGTCTTTGCTTACTGAAATTGGGAAGGGGGCTTGGGGCCTTCCTGAATTCCGGAAGTGTTTGCTCGATCGCAGCTGAGCCGCGCGAGCTGCTCGGATCCTTTGCTCAGGCTCTTATTGATGGCGCCCTACTAAAATAGATAAGCCTTGCTTCGCGTGGCTGCGAAAACCCTACTGGCTGTCTTCGCGGCCTTGGGAAAAAAGCTAAGACATCCTAATGAATTCTCGCGGCACGACGATTGCTTATCTGTATCAAGATCTACAGCAGCTGAGTGTCCGCAACAGCGTGAGTGCGGACTAGACCGCGCCCAGTCGCGCAATAGGAGACGCCGATGGCCGACTTTCTAGACGCATACTCGATTCAGAACTGGCTCGAGTCCTGCCCCCAGGGGTATCTCGAAGACACGGTTTATGGCCATGCGGCCGAAGATCAGGAAGCCGAACTGGTCGTGTCTAACGAGGTAATTCTCGAGGATTCGATTCGCACCACGGTGCAACTGGTGGTTGGCGAGCGCTGCGCTTTGGCGGCTTCTTCGGGCTTGATCAATGCTGCGCCCGATGAGGCTAGCAAGCGCTTTCTGGCCACCCAGACTCTAGATGAAGCGCGTCACGTAGAGATTTTTACGCAGCGTCTCTACGACCTCGGGGTAAAGAAGGATGAGCTAGAAGGCGTCATCGCCAGGCACGCCAACCCTAACCTGATCAAGTTTGCCGAGATTCTCTTGGAGAAAGTCGACAAGAAAGATTTCGTTGCTGGTGTCGTCGGCCAAAACATAGTGCTCGAAGGTATGGCCTTTAGCGTCTTTGAGATGATGCACGCCATCAATGCCGAGATTAACCCCAAGTTCGCCAACGTACTTACCGGCACCATTGCCGATGAGCGGCGTCATGTCGGGTTTGGCGAGAACCGAATCGGCTCGCTTATCCAGGAGCATCCCGAGAAGAAGGCTGAAGTCGAACAGATGCAGAAAGATATGTCCTACCACATGCTAGCGACTTTCGCCGACGGCTTCCGCGATACCCAGGCCGTAGATGAGCTCGAGCGTATCGGCCAGCCTCGCGCCCACGCGGATTTTCGCGGCAAGGATCTCGGGGTTCTCTCTCCCCAAGAGATGGAGGGGGTTTTGTCGGATACGGTGCTCAAAGAGTTTAAAGTGCGGCTAGGACGCATCGGCATCGACTACCAGACCCCCGCCCAGCCGTAGGTCGGGCGTTCGGGCGAAAGCTGGGTGATAGATGGCTGGCGCAGGCGACATCCATGACCTCGACCCGCAGCAGTTTCTCGAGGAGGTTCACTCTTTCGAGTTCTGGTTTCAGGCGGTAGAGGGGTATCTGTCGGGAACGACTTGGGGGCATCGTCCCGGTACGGCTGAACAGCCACTCGAGGCAGTCGATCGTGATCGTTTGGTTCGCACCCTGTGCAACTACTGCGTTGGCGAGACGGCCGCCCTCGAGGCCTCCAGTGGTCTGATCGCCATCGCTCCCAACCGCCAGTCGAAAGTGTTCCTCGCCACTCAGGTCGTCGATGAGGGACGCCACCTGGAGGTCTTTCTGCATCGGCTCGGCGAGTTAGGCGTGGCCGATCCCGAGGCCGAGGTCGAACGGCAGGCCAGTCCCAGCCTGATGGTGTTTAAGCGCCGCTTGCTTGAACTGGTTGCAAGCAAGGACTGGGAGGCCGCGATCTTCGCCCAAAACGTCATTCTCGAATCTCTGGAGTTCGTGGTTTTCAGCAATCACGCGGCTACCGCCGATCCGATTACGGCCGAGGTACTCTCGGGGGTGGTCAAGGATGAGCGTCGGCATATAGGGTTTGGTGAGAACGAGCTCGGCCGCCGACTAGCCGCCTCTCCACACAGCCGCGCGCGTATCGCCGAACTGCGGGGAGAGTTGGATCACCTGGTCTTCGACACTCTGCACAGCACGGTGGCCGATATCGGGCTGCCTCGTGGTGACGAAGACGAAGTCGGACGTCTCTATCGCGAGTCGGTCGAGAGGTTGGGCTTGGTGTAGGCGTGGTTGATCCAGCCGAGAAAGTCCCACGCGAGACCCCGCGAGCGCAGCGTCGACGTTACGTGCTAGAGGATACCGGGTTTAACGAGGTTCCGCAGAAATACCGCAAGTTCTATCGTCGTTGGAAAGGGCCCGGTGATGTGCTCGCGCCCAACGAGGTCCTGTGTCCGGTGTGCAAAGTGATAATCCGCTCCTCACGCGAGCTGCGCCCCGGCGATCGTGTCTACTGTATGCCGTGCATGTCGCGCCTGGTGGTCTTCGAGACCCCGGAGGGTACGCTCGAAGCCCACGTAGCTTACTAAGGAGATTCAACCTAACGAGTGATTCTCGCCCCGGTAGAAAATCGTGTATATCGCGCCCCATAACTCGATGCGCTCTATCTCAGCCGTTGCTGCCATGGCTAGGCTGGCAACGACACCTCCGCTACCTGCCTGCAAGGTTTTCAAGCTCGATTCGCTTAGCAAGGTGGTGGTCGAGACCGCCGCGCGGTTACGGAAGAGCTGCACAGCCTAGATGCTGGCGGGTAATCCTGATTTAGGTAACCTCCGGGGATATCGACCGTATCGTCCTTACTAAGTAGAACCGAGGCTGCCCGGGTGGCCGCAAGGAGATCGCCGATGAATCAGACCGAGTCTCAGCCGGAGAGGCTGGATTCCGAGCAGGCCGTACGCCAGCGTTACAGTGCGGCAGCGCAGGTGCGCGAGGCAGCCCTGTGTTGTCCTGTTGACTATGACGCGGGGCTGTTGGAGGCCATTCCCCAGGAGGTCCTCGATCGCGATTACGGTTGCGGCGATCCTTCCCGCTACGTCCGCGAGGGTGATACCGTTCTCGATCTGGGTAGCGGCGGTGGCAAGATCTGTTTTATCGCTTCGCAAGTGGTGGGGCCCAAAGGCCGTGTCATCGGTGTCGACATGAACGACGAGATGCTTGCGCTTGCACGTGGTGCGGTGCCTGAAGTTGCCAGTCGTCTCGGTTATTCTAACGTCGAGTTCTGTCGTGGCCGAATCCAGGATCTAGGTCTGTCACTCGATAGTGTAGATGAGTGGCTGGCTGTGCATCCGGTAACCTCGAGCGCCGATCTGGCCAGCCTTGAGCTGTACCAAGATCAGCTGCGTAGCCAGCATCCAATGGTTGACGATGAGTCGATTGATATCGTGGTCTCCAACTGCGTTCTCAATCTCGTGAGTGAGAGCGAGAAGCAAGGCCTCCTGACTGAGATTTTCCGGGTCTTACGCAGAGGCGGTCGTATCGCGATTTCGGACATCGTCAGTGATGAGGATGTTACTGACAGCCTTCGGTCGGATCCGGAACTGTGGAGCGGGTGTATTTCCGGAGCGTTTCATGAACGTGACATACTCGAGCGGTTGGCTGCAATAGGTTTCTACGGAATCGCGATCGATAAGTGGGAAGAGCAGCCATTTGCCGTCATCGATGGCATCGAGTTTCGTTCGGTAACCATCACCGCGACCAAGGGGAAGGATGGTGAATGCTATGAGGCCAACCAAGCGGTGATCTACCGTGGCCCGTGGAGCTACGTCAAAGACGATGATGGCCACGTTCTCGAGAGGGGAGTACGGACTGCGGTGTGCGCCAAGACCTTTGAGATCCTTACCCGCGAACCCTACGCGGGGGACGTTATCGCGCTGCAGCCGCGTCAGCCGATTGCACAGAGCGAACGGAAAGTATTTGACTGCTCTCGCACCCAACCGCGTCATCCACGCGAGACCAAAGGTCTTGAGTACGACGAGACGCGTGTACCAAGCGGTGGTGAGAGCAGTTGCTGCTAGTGCGAATCAGCTAAGCTCCAGTGGGTGCGTGGAAACCACGCACCCACTGGAGTGTGCCCGAGTCCGTCATGCCTCGCCCCACGGGCACGTACGTACTCGAGCAACACTAGGTCAATAGGCCTTCCTACATCAGCGAACACCCGGCCATGCACGCGGTGAAGGTATCTGTACAGACCGAGTTGGCGGTCAGCAGGGCCTGACTACACTGGGCGCGGCACTCGTCACGTGTAGCGTCGTTGGGACAGGCTCGCTGGCAGCTATCATGTGCGTCGCCGTTTGCCCTGAGACAGTTGCGCATGGGCTGGCCACAGGTTTCCGAGCAGGCCGGGTTCGCCGCGGTCTCGCAGCTAGTGCGGCAAGTATCTCGATCGTTCTTACAGGCTTTCTTGATCAATTTTTCGATGTCGCTTGAGTTGTGTCGGCATTTGTTGCGTCGATCATGGCAGGTCTTCTTGCAGCCCTTGGGGTCGCTATCGAATTGACAACCGCTGCGGCAAAGCGACCGGTCGGCGTCGCATTGATTCCTCTCGGCGTTACGCTGCGCTTTGGCTACGCGTTTGCACTGGTGGCGCACGTCATTGCAAGCATGACGGCACTCGCTGCGGGCGAAGGCCGCCGTGGATGAGCTCATGAGCATGAGGCCGGCTACTGCCACTGCTGCCATTGCTGAAAATCCCGACGTGGTGGGTCTGAGAGGATTGATTTGCATGGCTCGGCCTCCTTTTGTTCGAACTTGCGCGCGCGCCGACCCAGGCGAGGGTAGCGCTGCCGCAATAACCATGAGCAAGAATGAAACCACCACACCCGGGCCGCTAAGTGTTTGCTATATAAGGCTAATACCTGCGAGGTATGGGGGCCGACGGGCCGGGGTGTGGGGCATCACACCCCGCGGTGTGATATCTCACACCCCATTGGGGGCTTAGTCCGTGGGTGGCTTAATGATGGTGAAGCTATCCGAAACGCTGCCATCTGCATCGATGTTGACGAGACTTAGGGTCTCCGAATCGACTGTGAGTAGGCATGACCCGGGACTGATATTGGTGTTGGACATTATCGGGTGCAGGCCTTCTTGCCTGGTGTGATGTCCGCCGTGGCCGGCCACCACATAGACGGTGCCGTTGTGCGGGCGGCTTCCCGGCGCCTTCTTGTAAGCTCCGTCTTTGGCAGGGTCACCACTGCCACTATCGAGGATACGCCCCCGCGCTTCGAGCTCGCTGCGTTCGGGGGTGCTGCGGTCGGGGGATGCCGCGTCGCAGGCCGGACAGTAGACGCCGTCGACCAGTAGCGACCTCTCATAGTTGTGCGAGTGTCCAGAGAGCACCAGGTCTACACCTGCGCCTTCGAGCATTCTCAGGAGGTTCTCTCTGACGAACAGGAGACGGCCATGGGAAGTGTCGGCGCTGTCCGAGTCGTGAGAGCCCTTAGTGTATGGGGGGTGATGGAAGTAGGCGATTAGCCAGTGGGCGGTGCTTTCTCGGAGGTCCGCGGCTAACCATTCGAGCATCGCTGAGCCCACCGACAAGTCGCTGTCGGCGGTGTCGAGAACCACAAAGTGGGTGCTGGCGTAGTCATACGAGTAATATGCTTCGGTTCCAGATGCTACTCCGCCCGCTTCGCCCGATGTCGGTAGCACAAAGGCATCGAAGTAGGCCCCACTTTGCGTTGCCGAACTCGCGGCTTTGGCCTCGTGATTCCCCATCGCCGGTAGTGTAGCGGTGTGCCGCAGCACGTCGCGATAGACATCAAAGAACTTGCGGGTGAAGTTAAACTCATTGCCCCGATAGTAGGCCAGGTCACCGAGCCCAAGTAGCAAGTCTGGGGGGCTCGCTGCGGTAAAATCCAGCATTGCGTTGCGAACCGCTAGTTGCTCGAACCCTCCTGTACCGGAATCGCCCAGCACCCAGGCTGTGAATCTGTGCGCACGGCCGATTGGCGGTGCGGTTACGAAGTAGTGGCTGTTGGTGCCGCCCTCCAGCGTCATTCGGTCGGAACCCACCGCGTAATAATACTTGGTCGCCGGTGTCAGCCCGTCAACGGTTACACTGTGGTCTCGGCTTACATCCGGGTCGATGACTTCGCGGTCTAGGTGCAAGGGCGTGATGCCGTAGAGTACGCGGCCGGAACTGGGTTGGCGGGACCGCCATACGATGGTCATCGAGTTCTCAGTGGGTAGTTGCAGATATGGCGCCCGCACTAGCTCGGCAAGGGTGTTTTGATTGGTAGCTTCTATGGTCGCGTACAGTGCCAGTGCGTATAGCAGCAGCGCCGCGAGTATATGAGGCACCATCCAAGGATACGCCTGCAGGCGTTGTAACATGTTCTTCTCCTGTGTGCCTGGGGGCGGCACCGACGACGAGATAGCCGTGAGCTAGGCCATGGTGCACAAGCACCAACCCGCGAGCAAGCGACAGGTTGCATGCTTGTTGGCGTGGCGTTTGCAGTAGGTCTGCTGTGGTCGCCTCACATATGTCCAGAGCTGTTGATCTCTCAGCACTGCTGCGACGTCGCAAGCGGGTAGCCATGAAACGCTATGCACTGTGCCGTGCCATTTGTTGCAGGCCGGGAGCGGAGGCAGGCGTATGAGGATCCTTGTAGTCGAAGAAGAGTCGCAGACACTCGAGCTGTTGCAGAGCTACTGCCGGGCCGGTGGACACGAACTGAGTGTAGCCGCGGATACTTCAGCTGCTGCGGCCCAGCTTGAGAGTGTTTCGCCAGATTTGGTCCTTCTCGATCTGTCGGCTGCCCATCTCGGGGATTGGCAGCTGCTCAAGACCGTACACTATCGTAGTTGTGCGGGGGTCATACTTCTTGCCGCGGTCGAGGATCTCGGTGATATCGGCCAAGGACTCGCCCTTGGCGGCGACGATTATCTGGCCAAACCTTTTGATCAGGGGGAACTCGATGCGCGGGTCAGGGCCCTGTTGGTAACCCTGCGTCTAGCGCCTGGGGCAGGAAAGCGTCGGCGCCGGGAGCCCCCGCAGTTTAACGAGACGCTCGTTTCTCGCCGAGTTCTTTGACTCGCTGCATGCGACCAACGATGTCGGCCGGAGCGGTAACATTTATTACCTTCATCCACACCTCACCGGGTTCGTGGCCAATGGCTGCGATCGGTGTGTGCTGGGCTGGTAGTGGGGAGTAGAGGTCAACTGCGCGTAGCACTTCGGTGACTTCTTGTTTGCTGCCGGTGAGGAACAGCCAGCCCGGGCCGACGTGAAACTTGTCGGCGAACTCTTTGAGACGCTCAGGCGTATCGGTAACCGGATCCAGGGTTACCGATATCATCTGTACGTCGTCTCCGACACGCTCACCCAGCATGGACTGTACTTTCGAGAATACCGCGGTCTGGATCGGACATACACCGGCACAGCTAGTGTAGACCGCGTTTATTAGTACGGTCTTACCCTTTACTAGGTCGCTGTAGAAGTGGTGCTTGTTGCCAAACTGATCGGTGAGCACCGTATCGGGTATGCGCGGGCGTAGGTCCTTTACTAAGGCGGGCGATGCGGCGGGCAGGCCGTCGTGCTGAGCGATACTGTTACTGCTCGGCCACGCAGGTGCTGCACAAAGCCAGACGGCTAGAAAAATGGATAGAGTTTGCCAATAGCGCACGTCTGTTACCTCCGTGCCGTGTTTATTGAGTCTTGGGGCCTGGGGATCTCGGCTCTGGCGACCAGTGAGCGGAGTTCGCCGAAGCCGACGCCACGTGAAGCACTGGCCACCATCACCAAGTATTGTCCGGCCTGAGGGAACCGGACATTAGCCTGGTAACGGCCATCGCCAACCGACAAGGCTCGCCCTCGCCACTGGCTACGCGGACCGCCTAGTACCAGTATCATTACGTCGTCGAGGTCTTCTACCGGACTGCCGTCGTCTGGATTGATCAGACGAACGGCAAGCGGCTGACTCGCGCCAGCCGCGAAAGGTTGATGACTATCGAACATAGGTTCTAGCGCTAGTCCTTGGGCTACAGCTTCTCGCTCTGGCTTGGTCACTTCGAGGGTGAAACATCCATACAGTTGAGGGCTAGTAGGCACGAGGAAGGGCAGCGTATAAGTGCCAGCGCCTGGCAGGCGGAACTCGGTTTCGTATTCACCATCGTCGGTCTCTTGAATCGTTCTATCCGAGATCAACAAACCCCGTGCTGGCCAAGGGTAGGTCTGATAAGAACCCATAGGGGCGTTCATTCCTTCCATGAAGTGTGCAATGGCGCGGTCAGCACTACTTAGCGCCAACACGCCGCCACCTTCGGGTAGTGGTACGATGCTCGGCGCTATCGATGGCTTGATGCCAGATGGAGGCCGCTGTCCCATCATTACTGGCGTAACTACAGGCTCACTCTCGCGCGAGAGTGAGTTCAGCTCTACTAGAAGGTACTCGCCAGTTCCGGCGTGACGTAGATAGGCAAAGCTGTCACTGAACTCGATCCTATCGGGCTCGTGTAGCGTAGGAATCCGTTGGATCACCTCGTTGGTCGCGGTGTCTATGACTGCGAGGGTATCAGCGTGTTGGAGTATGGCGAAGGCGAAGCGGCCGTTGGGCGAGAGTGCGAAACTCGCTAACTGTTCTCTAAGGTCGATCGTTGTCACTCTCGTTTGGGTTCGGCCATCGATCACGATTATGGTGCCGTCGATCCTGGCTACGTAAACCTGGCCGCTGCGTTTAGAGTATCCTGCCGCGAGTGCACCCCCTCCTACCTCGACGGTGGTGCGAAGAGCCAGGCTGTGAGTGTCGACCACGCTCACAGTGGTTGAACCGGCACTGCTGACGTAGCTGAGCGCACTGCTAGCACCAAAAGCGAAGTGGTGCGGTCCGGTACCTACCTCGAGCACCGCGGCGACGGTCAGAGTGTCGATGTCGAGCACCGATACGGTCCGCCCCGACTTGTCCCCTATCCACGCTAGGCGTCCGTCTGGTTGGACGGTTATACGGTGCGGGTGTCCTCCAACCTCCAGATAGCGGGCGCGATGGGAAAATATGTCGACGGCTGCAACTCGTCCTTGATTCTCCAGGGTTACGAGCACCGTCCTTCGATCCGGCGCCAGGGCGAAATCACTGCCCTTCGACGACAGAGACACCATGCCCAGGGTCTTGGTTTTCGACGATTCAATCTGCGGGTCGATGATCGAGATCGAGTTGTTGTCGTCGAGGGTGATGAGTAGGTACTCGTTGAGATTAACCTCGGCTTTGCGTGCCAAGCGTCCGCCGAGAAGTCCACGAATGGTTTTTTTGCACTCTTCTTTAGTGGGCGTCTTGCTCGAGGCCGACCTCTTTGTCATCCATGCCAGCGGGCGGAGACCGGACACTGCTTTGCCGCTGCCGCCATCTTCAGCCACGCGGAAGCGCAGGTGAATAGTGTCGTTGGCTATCAGCCTGGTATGTCCGGAGCTGGATTCGAGGGGTGCCGCTTGCATTTCCACGCGTAGACCATCTTGCTCGAAGTGAGCGGGAGTGTCGGGTAGTGCTCCGGCCAAAGCGCTGGTTGCGAACAGAAGGGCGGTTGACCACAGGCCGATAGATCTTTTGCAGAGCGATTCCATTCTATGGACCTTGTACCGGTGCGAACGTGGCCATCGCGTGGGCATAGCGTTTAGGGTGAGAGTGAGACCAACCCAAGTTGGAAAGCCCTGGTGTTGAGCGCTTGCGTGTCGATGAGGCGCTGCTGGCACTCGCGCAGGACTGTTGCCAGCGAAGCTGTTGGCCGAGCTCGGTTTGATTGAAGACCCCGGTGTGGCCCTGGGTGATCACGTCAACTACCCACGAGCCAGGAGTTAGAGTCGTGGAGCTGCTGACTATCGGGTTCATAGCAGCATTGGCCCCAGCGCTGTCGTTGGCTTCGGGGGCTTGCTGCGCGGCGTTGTAGATGACGAAGGCTCCAGCCTGCCGGGTATTGATCGAATTGCCGACGGTAGATGGGAAGACGATGCTTACGTCGGCACTGCCGGCCGGAGGATTGAGCAGGTAGAAAATACCACTGCATCCTCGCCATGAGTCTTGACCCGAGATAGCCGCTGCTGCTGCTGTCATCATGATTCCGTTGTAGCTTACGCTAGTGTCGCTGTGACTCAGGTCACAGTCCTCATCGGATTCTTCTGCACCAACGGAGACGATCAAGATCCGGTTTGGCTGGTTGCCCACGGTGACCGTCGGGATCGTGATGGTGTCAGAGGGGTCGCCACCGCATACACTAGCTACCGACGCTTCATCGATTTCAATCTGTGCGTTGCTGCATGCCGTTGGAGTATTGAGGCATCCGCTTACCGCGGTGCAGCTGTCAGCTGTGCAGGCGTCGCTATCATCGCATAGAGCGTCGCTGGCTCGGTGGACTATGCTTCTTGTCGCTTCATCGCAGGTGTCGACTGTGCAGCCGATGCCATCGCTTACTGCTGGACGGTCACCGACACGACAGCCGCGTATCTGGTCGCAGGTTTCGACTCCGTCGCAGTACACGCCGTTGTCACACAGCCCATCATCACCGCTGCCGCCAATGCACGAGCCCTCGCTGCACTGGTCGCCCAATGTGCAGGCTATGCCGTCGTCGCAGGCCACAGTGTTGTTGCTGTATTGGCAGATCCCGAGGATGCACGCATCGTCGGTACAGGGGTTCGCGTCGAAACACTCGGCGTCGCTTAGGCACGTAGGTAGGGTAGTGGTCGTCGTTGTGGTCGTTGTGGTTGGTGGCGCAAGCGAGTCTGCCGGAGCGAACGCGGCGAGAGCGTGGGCGTAGCGCTTGGGACGAGAGTGTACCCACGACATGCTGGTCTGTCGTGCCGAGGCGATGATTCGTGTGGATGTTGCCGCTGTTGCGCTTTCGCAAGAACCGCTCCATTGGCTTACTTGACCACTGGCGACGCTGTTGTACTCGCCGGTGTTTCCTTCCGAGATAACGTCGATTACCCAGCTGCCCTCGCTCAAGGTGGTGATGGCAGTGACGACTGGGTTGATGCCGGCGTCGGCGCCACTACTGGCTACCGCTTCAGGCGCTCGCTGGGCAGCGTTATACAAGACCAGTGCTCCAGCCTGGCGAATGTTTATGGTGCTGCCGGCATCGGTGGGGAAGTTGATGGTTACGTCCGCGCTGCCCGTCGGTGGATCCAGGAGGTAGAATATGCCGCTGCAGTTGCGCCAAGTTACGACATCGGAGATGGCCGATGCCGCTAATGTCATGGCTCTGCCACTGTAGGTCACTTCTGCGCCTTTGCCGGCCAAGTCGCAGTCCTCGTTGGACTCTTCCGCTGCGACGGTGACTACGAGAATGCGGTTGGGTTGGGCTCCGATGGTCACCGCGGGGATGGTGACGACGTCGCCCGCCACGGCGTCGCAAACGCTGGTGGTCGCTGTTGTGTCGATGGCGAGATCGGCCGCGCAGAGGCCATCTAGATGTTCACAGACACCAGCGACGCAGGCGTCGCTGGTGCAGGCATCGCCATCGTTGCAGTCGCTATCCTGTACACACTGATTCGCCGGTGCCCCCAGCGTGGTCGTGGTCGTAGTAGTCGCCGGTGCCCCCAGCGTGGTCGTGGTCGTAGTTGTAGTAGTCGCCGGTGCCCCCAGCGTGGTCGTGGTCGTGGTAGTCGCCGTGCCCCCGGCCTCTGTTACTCTAAATACACCCCAGGTCCCGCTGTCGAATCGCGCAGCTTCACGGTCGCGGTAGAGGTAGTCACCAGCGATTCCCATCGCGCCGCCCGCACCATGCATGGGGATGATGTCCCAATGCGATGATGGCCCGTGGCCAGCCTGGCTACCGATGAAATCACTTTGAGGATTACCTGGCTCGTGGCGCCACATATGACCGTGGATCGAGACGATGTTGTTGCGTGGGTGACCCTGCGGTTTGAGTACGCGGAATCGCACCGGTGTCCCGACCACGGCTGAGAATACCGGGGTCTCGATGTCTCCGCCGTCGGCAACACTGAGAATGCCACTTATGTCCAGGTCGTTGATGCCCAAGAACCCAAGGTTTGAGTCGTAGCCAGCGCGAGTCCACATTGGCTCGGTCTTGTAGTTGATTCCTGCGTTGCCCGAGTCTTCGGGATCCTCGACTTCACCACCAGCCGGCTTGAGCGGCTCGCCGGTGGGAAGACGCAGTTGAATGTCATCCTGAGTCACCATGACAAATTCACGGAATGTTCCATCGGGGTAGGTAACATCTGCCGTTGCACGACTATCAGCTTCAGGAAAGCTCCAGCTCGACCCTTGCGGCTCGATGACCAGTGCACCGATCAAACCCTTGGAGGAGTGTTTGATTAGGTCGGCCGGGAGGAGGTTCACGGCTCCGAACTCAATGGGGGTGGCGATGACGGTCCCGTCATAGAGCACTTCGATGTCGCCGGCATACCAGGTGTAGGTGCGCTCTTGTCCCGGTCCGATGGTGGTGTTCTTGTTGTTCCCTACCTGAATCCCGTCGTCGCTACGCACATCGTAGTGGACCAGCTGTGGGTGCAGGCCGACGCGTGCGGAGGGTCGTATCTGGTTGGCATTGAAGCGATTGACGATCATCGGCAAGAGGTTGTAGCCGCTTAGATCTGGGGGGATTGCCGGCAGCTGGTTACGCAGCTTTACACGTATGCACTCGCCGGCACTGGCGCGTAGGATCAGTGGTTCTACCGGTACCCCGGGTTTTAGCCGCCCATCGGCCAGGTCTGCAGTTGCTACGTAGAGAAGCGCCGTGGGGTCGTGCAGTCCATGACCACGGTTGTATATCAGTGTGCCACCATCAAGCGCATCGGCTGCGGCTACAGCACTGACTTGGTACTTGCGCACCGGAGCACCAGTCGGACACACTGCGCGTTTGAACTGAAAGTCGTCGTGGTTTGAGGGGCGTTTTCCATCGGCGTTGTTGGGTAGCGGCAGGAGGTCCGCGCGCAATCCCTCGTACTCACGCAGCAGCCCCCACAGCCCGTTCCACTGGTCATCGACCGATGCCCCCGGCTTATAGAGAAAATCCGCGGTGTGATTTTGGTCGGATACTTCCGGGAGCGTGCCGAGCTCGAATTCGAAGTGCTCGGAGATGCCGGCCATCTGTGAATTCCTGAAACCCGAAGAGCGATCACCCGGTTCGTGCAGCCATTTGACACCATGCATCGACCAGTTGTGTCCCTCTTCAGCCCCGCCGGCGATCATGCGGATACGAACCTTGTCTCCTTCATACGCGCGCATCATCGGCGTGTAGGGGTCTCCAGGCCCGACGTCAGCACTCAAAGGTGCGTAGTAGTTTGGCTGGACGTTAAAGGCTGGGTCGGCGCGGTCGGTACGCGACTGATAGGCATAGGCCAGATCGCCGGCACGTCCGCGTGTCTGCACACCATTGGAGCCATCGTCATCTGTGCCCAATGGGTCACGAATGCGAAGCGCCAAGGGTTCGTTGCGGTAGTTTACGGTAAACGTTCCGACGTCGTCAGTAGAAATGGCTTCGGGCATTGGTGCCAACGGAGGTTCGACCATGAAAGGCAACCCCGATTCGGTTCGCCCGGGAGGATTGACGGGCTGGTTATCGGCGGTGTAGGCCAGTGCGAAATCCTGGTACTCGATCATGAACTCGCGGTGGCTGTCGGCGGGATCAGCAGTGAGGATGTCGGCATGCCAACTGGTTGGGCCGCCATCGAAGCGGCTGCCCATCATTTCGCCGGTATCCGGGTGGCGCCAGGCCGAGCCGCTGGGCTCTATCAGCAGCGCTGCGTACAGACCGGCCTGTTGGTGGGTTGAAGGACCGAAGTGGTCGTGGGTAAAAACCGTTCGGATGGTACGGTCGTCGCCCTGGGCGTTGAGCAGGGGGTCGGCCCACCAGCGTTGTATGGTCGTTTGCGCACCGAGTACTCCAAAGTATGGGTGCGCTCGGGGTTGCAGGAGAGTCCGGGTTCCGTCGCCCTGGTCGAGACCGCCCAGCGCGTTGATGGCCTCGATTCTTTCCAGGACCTCGTCGGGTGCGAAGCTCCCGTCTTCATAGTTCCATCCGTTGCCACTGCCGTCAGAGCTGGTGACGTCAAACTTGACGAGGTGGATATGCTGCCCGACGATGTCGGTCGGGGTAAACACCTGGAAGTCATCTGCGTCGTAAAACGACGGTAGCAAGTTGGTCAGGTGGTACTCGATACAATCATTAGAATGTGCGCGGATGAAGAATGGTTCAGGCGGTCGTGTACCGTCCTGAGTCGCAGCTACGTCTCCCCATAGAGTAAAGAGACGCGTCTGCGGGAAGTGCCATCCAGCCTTGTTCATTATGGCATCGATCTGGACTACCGCCGCTTTGATCACGCGCTTTGCCTCGATGTTGACCGGGTTGCCATCGTCATCCACGCAGGGGTCTGCGTATGGTGCCCCAGCGACCGGTGGACGGCCGTTGGTAATGAAAGTAGCAGGCTGTCCCTCTGGGGTGACGGAGCTGTGTAAGCGCTGCGCATGAAACGCCATCGCTTCCTTTTCGAGTTCGCTCCCATCTTCGGGGATCATCACGGCGTCCATCTCGAGTGCGATGCGGTCGAAGGGGCCACGTTCGCCATCGAGTACTGAGCCTCCGCGAACCACGTGGCGCGGCAGTCCACCGTCATCTACGGTGTCGAGGGGGGGGTGTGGCGGACGGTGTCCGGCGCGACCGGGAATGAAGAAAGGGTAGCCTGGTGTGAGGTCGCTCGGGGGAGGTGCCATCGCCTGCCCGGGTACAGGGACCACGGCTGGGATGGGCGTACCTTCGATGAGCTCGGCATCGGGCAGCTTACGCGTGCCGTCTTCGAACACGTCGTGGTTGCGCCAAAGCGACCACATGCCTTGGGCGAAGTGGGGGTAAAAATGACAATGGAAGATCGAATCGCCTACGGTCTTGTTGCGATTGCCACCGCCGTTGTAGGCAATGTCGAGAGTGAATGACGAGCCGGGACCGATCGCCTGGCTATCGTAGTATGTCGAGTTATCGCTGTTTTGCGAGTGCAGCCACTGATGGGCGTGGAGGTGGTGAATGTGATGCTCTCTGGCTGCGCCGTGTACCACCCTCATCTTGACGTGGTCGTTGAGGTAGCTGTGGTAAACGTTGGAGGGGTCATCGGGGTAGAGCGCGCGAATCGCGGTGCCGGTGACGGTAGGGATGCACGCTGGAGCCGGGGGCGGAGGCGTCTCTTGTCGCGGAACATGCGGTGCTTCGGGTTGTGTGGCAGCGGCGCCGTGAGCCGCGTCCTGTACTGGGCCACAGGGGTTCACTACCGGCTCGCGCTCAAACACCATTGCCGGGTCACCCACGGCCCAAGACGACAAGAATGACTCTTCGTACTTGCAGTCATTGCACAGTGCGGCGTTGCCCGCCGGTACGTGCGGAGTGCCGAAGGGTCCGGTTACGACCTCGTCCGCTCCGTAGGAAACAATCTCTGCGCCAATTCCCCCCGTTCCATAGTTGATCGCCATGTTGTCGGCGATGCTTTGGGCGAAGAACTCAGTGGATAGGATGTTGTAACTCTGCACCAGAGATACTTCGTCGTGGTATATGATTGTAAACTCTCGGAATGGATCATGGCGGTGCCGCTGATTCCCGTTGTTGTCGGGTGCGGAGGACTCGACGTGGGGGTAGGTCTCCTCGGGAATGTCGGAGATGATGGCGGTGAGATCGCTGTGAAATACCTCATTGCCGTCGAGAATTCTCAGGATCGGTTTTCCTGCGAAACGGTGCCCGGTGGGATAAACGGCATCGTAGTCGACTTGGTGGTTGCCGTTAGAGTCGACTGCGACCGTGGCGAATGCGAGTTCCTCGGCGGTTATCTGGCTGCGATAGGCTAGCGAGCCCCGGGGCTCTACATTAACGACACCGAACAGGCCATGTTCGGGCTGACCGTTGTCACCTTCACCCCCGACCATCGCGGCGGCCGAGTGAAAGAGGAAAGCACCTTCCTGCGGGGCGTACCACTTATAGATTCGCGTCTCCCCTGGGGCGGCTAGCGAACTATCGTTGAGCCCAACGTGGGATCCAGAAGATGCCATCGAGCCGACCAGCGACAGCCCATCGATCATCATCGAGGTGCTACGTGTGGCCGGCTGGCTAGGATCAATACGAATCGGCGCGAGCATATTGGTGAAGCTTACTTCCAAACAATCGCCAACGTTCATGCGCAGAACCAGCGGCCGGGGTCTCTTGTCGGGTCTGAGCTGTACGTTACCCGGGCCAGGCAACGCCGAACCATCAATCGATGTCACATCACGGCGAAGCGCGTAGATCATGCCGCTTGGGAGGAAAACGTCGAGGCGGTTGAAGAAGATGACCTGGTCGATGGCTACGACGTCGGCTGTGAGTGTGCGTTCGCAGGTAGCGGATCCGGCTGGGACGTCGGTTTCGTCACCTACGGTAAGTTGAGTCGGCGGATTGAATACAACCGCCGCGTTCACGGAGTGGGGCCAGATGGCCGAGGTGAGGGCGAGGGCTACGTAGAACAACACCCCACGTGTTCCGTCGGTCTGTGGCGACCTCGTGCTTGTGCAGTTGCGACAGCGGCTGCTATGTCGCCAGCTGATCTCGACGTGTAGGTCGGTTGAGTGAGACTGTGCGGACACGCTGTTGTCGAACACGGTTTGCGGCTTCATGTTGATGGTCGCGGCGGCGCAGATTGAACATAGAAAGAAAATGCACGTTTGTGCCAAGTTCTTCAGAAATAGTGAAAATGTTTTCAGGGTCTGACCGACGAATGGGTGCACTCGGATGGGGAAGCATGCAGCATGGGGCATGCGCGAGTTGTTGCTGTGTGTCGGCCTCGTGATCTTAAGTGTGTGGGTCTACTGCAGTAATAGCATTATGAATGTTAATTTGATGGCTGCGGTGGCACATTAGGTGTGAATGGAGCAGCTGCAGACAACTGCAGGTTGCGCGCAGTTGTCTGCAAAAAGAACCTCGTGGCGGGGGGCCGGACCCTCGCGCGGTTGGGGGGGAACATCTCCGATGGTTATTGTAGGGGGGCTGCTGGTGCGGTGTGAGGGGG
>CAZPPZ010000016.1:0-4195 GCA_964588545.1 uncultured Myxococcales bacterium
CACTAGCATCGTGTGCGGGCCTGTCAGGGGGCAACAGCTTCCGGCTCCTCGAGCCCCGGGGCCGCTTCCGTTCCTGGGCCGCCCTCGGCCCGGCCGGCCGCATCGCCCGCGAAGCCGATATGCTAGTGCGCGGCGAGCGCGCGATGGGCGTCGTCATCGTAACGTCGCCCGAAGAGCTATCAGTCGTCGAAGCGCTGACACTCAGCGAGCAGCTCGGTGAAATTGGCGCGACACTAACGGCACCGGTAATCAATTCTCTCTATCCAGAACTGGCGCAACCAGCGCAAGACCACTGGCTCAGCGCCCACCCCGAAGCCTCGCCAGATTCAGCCCTGTACCTGAGTCGCTACCGCCATCAGCGCAAGCTGGTAGCAAGAATCGAGAAGTGCATGGGCCCTGCCGCGACACTGGCGATGAATTTTTGTGATGACGCGCCACCGGCTAGCGCGGCTAACGCGCTCTTGGATACGCTACTCGACTCGCGCGAGGTCAAGCGTCAACAGCGCGAGGGACTCGGGTGAGTAAGCGGGCATACTCAGAACTGATCGCTCGCAGCAGCATGCTGGTGTTCGTCGGCCGCGGTGGCGTTGGCAAAACCTCTTGCGCAGCCGCCACGGCGCTGGCCGCAGCAAGAATGGGACGCAGGGTCGCGGTGCTAACCATCGATCCTGCCCCACGTCTGGGTGAGGCTCTGGGGATTGGCTGTCTCGAGGCCGAGCCTCAAATGGTAGAGGTCGATGGTGTTAGTGGTGAAGGCAGCCTCGATGCCATGCGTCTGGACACCAAGGGAACCTTTGATCGCATGGTCGAGCGTTTTGCGCCCTCGCCTCAAATAGCCCGTCTACTGTTGGACAGTCCGCTCTACCAAACCATCGCCGGGTCACTGGGCGGTTCAGAAAGCTACATGGCGCTACAGCGGCTTCACGAGATCGCTCATGAAGGCCACTACCAGCTGCTAATCGTCGACACACCACCGGCAACCCACGCCGCCGAACTGTTCTCGGCGCCATTGCGCCTGAGTGCGCTCATGGACAGCAACGCCATATCGATGCTCGCCGATCCGGCCCGCACACTGGCGCGTAGCGGCTCTCGTCTAGCCAGTGCCGGCGCCACCCTGCTCTTACCTCTGCTCGAGCGTATTACCGGCGCTGGGCTGCGCGAGCAGGTCGCAACTTTCATCGCCGGATTCGCCGATGTTCTCACCGGTATCACCGATAGAGCCACAGAGGTCGAAGCACTGTTGCGCGACGAACACACCGCCTTCGTTCACGTGCTGCAAGCCGATGCAGGCAGCATCAAGGCCGCGACCACCTTGGAAAGCACGCTCGCCGAGACGCGGGTGCAGGTGCAACACCGAATCGTCAACCGCGTTACCGCCGCAACCGATAACGAACCTCGGGGAAGCGCCGAACAGCGCAGCGCCGGTGCCCCCCAGGGCACGGCCGCAGCGATGGTCGCAATGGAGGCCGCCATCGCGCAACTGCGACAGACCCAGTGGGCCGCGCTGGCCAGTCTAGACAGCGCTATCAACCAGGCCAGCGCCTGCACCGCCGCACCGCTGTCGCTGCTGCCCGCCCTCGACCACGACATCAGCAGCCGCAGCGACCTAACCCGCCTCGCCAAAATCCTGGAGGGGGGATAAGTCCGTCGTCTAAGTACCTGTTTTTGCTAGACAACCTCTATCGTTGCGAAACCCAGATGCTGTGCGGATGGAAAAGGTAACCGTAGCAATTTCAAGAGCTTAGCGACTGTACTTATCCCTGTCTGGTCGTTTTCGTCCCATCGCAAGGCCACGGCGTGGTAGTCTCGAGGGCGGTACTGGTTGTGCGAGCTATGCTCATGCCCAGCAACTGAGTCTTAGGAGGCCGTTCGATGGCAACAGACGAAGCATGGTTAGCCGACAAGCGACGCTACCCCAAGCGCCCTTTTCTCAAGGAACAATCGATCTGGGCGCTGGCGATCTACCGCTGGGGTAGGCGCATTGATCAGCGTCGCCGTGGTCCACTCAGGTGGGTCCACGACCGGCTCTATTGGATCTCCTATCGCATCGTCGAAACACTAACCGGCATCATGCTGCCACGAACCGCCGAGATAGGCCCGGGACTGCGTATCCACCACTACTACTGCATGGTGGGCAAGAACGTCAAGATCGGCGCTAACTGCACCATGCGCCAAGGCGTAATCCTCGCCCAGCGCAGCGCCGATGGTCCCGAACCGATCATCGAAGACGACGTCGATTTCGGTGCCAGCTCGATAGTCTTGGGCGGCGTCCGCATAGGCAAGGGGGCTCGCATAGGCGCGATGGCATTGGTCCTCACCGACGTACCGCCCGGAGCTACGGCAGTGGGCAACCCCGCGCGCATCATCGAGCCCAAGAGCAAGGTGGCCGCCATTTCTGCCGCGGGTGAACAACAGCCGGCGCCTCGAGCTTATCCGGTCCCCGTCCCCGCATAACGGCGGGGCCAATCGTCACTCCGCACGCGGCAGGGCATAGCTGCCCTGGGCGGCAGATACCGGCCGATCGGCGGCGTCATCCATCCACAGACGCACCGTACCCACCACCGAGCTACGCCCGGCTCGCTCGAGATCAGCCCGCGCCCACATAACGCTACCCTGGGCCGGACGAAGAAACCGTATCGACAGCTCCGAGGTCAACGCCATCGGCTCAATCCGGTCGATCGCCGCAAAGACGAGGTACCACAGCGCAGCATCGGCGAGCGCGAACTGAGAGGGGCCGCTCACATAAGCACCGGGCCGAAGCGCGGTCCGGTCGATGGTGACGCAAGCGAGGGCATGAGTAGCGCTCAGCTCCACACAGTCGTGAGGGCTGGCCCCCCAGAGCTCGGCGATGGTCGAGTTTACGAGCTCTGGGCTAAGGTTGTCGCTAACTGGGGAGTTCATGGCGTGTGCTTATGGGTCGCTACCGGGCTGGACATCAAGTTATCGAAAGGCCACAGATCGCCAATATATGGCTCCGCCGTGACCAACGCCATAACAGTGATCGACGCTCCGTCGGGTTTCATGATAATTCAGATACTTACGCGACGGACTTATCCCTGTGGTGACGCAGGCCCAGGACTAGAAAAGTAGCGGCAAGGTAGAGCTCGCCAACCTCGTCAAAATTGAAGATCAAGTGGCCGAACTGCGAGATTGGCGACCAGATCAGACGTGGTAGCGCCATCATCAGCATGGCACTAAGGGGAACCGCGGTGGCAGCAGCTGGATACGCAGGTAAGCCCTCGAAGCTGAGACGCTCACGCAACGTCTGCGAAAACGAGGCAAGCAGCGGCAAGACTATAAACAGCATTGCACTGACGGCGGTGCCCACCATCCGGTACACCTCGACGATACCAACTAGGTTGTGAATGTTGGTCTCGTTCTGCACGTTGAGTCTCGCCCACAAGCTCGGCGTGGCAAAACCGAAGATCCTTTGTCCCCAGCTTATCTCTTCCCCGGCGGCCAAAAAGGTCAGCACCACCAGCGCCAGCTGTACAAAACGCGCCGCTCCTCTGCTCTTACGGCTGGCCAGCAAGAACGCCGCACTACAGGCGAGGTAAATCGCTGCCTGCAGAGTTTCGACTGGACCATCCTCAACACAATATGCCGACAACAGCTGGGGATTGTTGAAATGAAGGTAAAGCGTGGCCAAGCCGCCCGCGAGGCAGGCGACAACAAAGACAGTGCTGCCACGGAGGGTGTAGGAATCTACCGCAGGAAAGTCTGCCGATTGCACCATCGTGAGGATGGCAGATGGATGCGGCAAGGGGTGGGGCGATCCATCGACCAACTCTGGCCCACATCGCATTATACTACAGGCACTGCTGCTGCGCATCGGTCTATAGCTGCCGATTGATTAGCCGTGCTTGTGCCACGCAGCAGCCGCGGACATGGCCCTTCGCCGTGACAAGTACCGAGATTTCTCCTTGTCGCAGCCGCTCGAAGCGGCTGTGCGTCACGGCGCAGCCTCATTTGGGGATTGACGCACCCGCGCCGTCGGCGTTACCCTCACGGTCTAGTACTTAGATCCGAGTGTCTGAGTTTTTTTTCAGCGCGCCACTTCGATCGCGGTGGTAGTTGATGGAGGAGCACTGATGCGGAATCTATTGTTGCGACTAGCAGGCGCTTGTGCGCTTTGCCTCGTCGCCACCCCTGCCCAAGCCCTTCACTTCGTCCGAGGCCACTTCGTGCCCGCCTA
>CAZPPZ010000016.1:4295-27020 GCA_964588545.1 uncultured Myxococcales bacterium
TCGCCACCCCTGCCCAAGCCCTTCACTTCGTCCGAGGCCACTTCGTGCCCGCCTAACAACCCTGTGAAGCTGCTGATGCCAACGTAGTCACCAGTGGGGGTTTGCCAGCCTGTGTACCCGCACGCCCGGTATCGGACTGCTCGAGTGATGCCGCTGGATCACTGCGGCTCGGCCCCCCCGGCAAGAGTTCCTTCCTGATGCGCCCCAAAGGACGGCGGCGTACCCGTCACAACGATGGTTATCCCGACATAGATACGCGCGTGAGAGTCCGCGGTATCGAAGACTGCACTGGACAGAAGTTCAGTGGCCAACTCGAAATAGAAGTAGGCCTTCGCGTTTTTCGTGAAGACCCAGCCTGTGCCGGTGGCCAATGCACGTTGCCGGACTTTTCCTACACCCATCCTCTGGCTTGTCGCAGAGGACGCTGCAGGGTGACCATTTCTTCTACCGTGTCGACCTTGGCGGCACTGGGTCGGCCAAGATGGCCAGCTGACCACCCGTATACACTGCAGATCTTGAGCCTCGCCGTGCTTGATCCCGCCGGCGGGCACTTTTTGAGGGCTGGAGGAGTACAGTTTGAGTCAGCGAGTGCGGGATTGTTGGCGTGGGTTTGGGATCGCGCGGCAGGATGGTTCAGGCGGCTCACCAACATCGACGACGGTTCGGACTTGGCCACCTGTGAGCACGGCATCGGCCATCACGGTGGGGGTCAACGCAGACGGCCGGCGCGCCTAGTGCGCTGGATTGACCATTGGATGCACGGCAGAGGTCCGCGTGAGGCTTTCGCCTACGGCGCAAGCGGCGTCGGTGTGGCCAAGCGTCTCGAGTCTCGCTACGCTCATGCCTTCGCCGAGTGCCCAGCTTCGGCTACCAATACCGCCACCAGCGACGGTCTGGCGGCGTGCACTCCAAGCGCTCTTTCGAGCTGCACCAGCGACCCCAGCAACGCAATCGTTCCGCTGGTGCCCGAGACTGGCAACTTTACGGTCGACGGAAAGGGCAAAATCAACTTCTCGATCAAGCCTACGGGCTTCGCCTTTGCCGGACAGGTACATGGCTTCGAGACTTGCTCGGGAGAACCCTACAATGGCCCTGTTCGCGTGCAGGGCCTGGCGCGCGTGACCTTCTCAGGTGACCCAGCCTGCGGGGCTGATCGCTGCACCGCGGTCGACACTGTGCTGTTCGACTACCCGCTGAATGTGGTCAACGGTTCTATCGGTCTGACCGGAAGGTTTCCGCTTGCGGCAATCGGGCCACTACGTTCCTCAGATACGATGAGTGCTGAAATTCTCCAGGTCGCATTGCTCGACTCTTCGGGCAACTCGGTGGTCGTTGGACCAGCGATGGTGGTACGTTGCAACCAGGCAACAGCAGGCTCGAACCTTCCTGGCGGTTCGGCATTCTGCTTCGGCAACTGAGCTCATCAGCAGTCCGACCTCTTCGCCACTACCAAGCCCACGGGGACACTCCAATCACAGCCGGAAATATGCAATCGCTCTCTGACCCGATCGCTGGCGCCTCCTATGCACTCGCGCAACTCGGCCACCTCACGATCGGGCGTGCGTGAACGCCCAACCCAATCCTCGAACTCCAGCGCGATATCCCAGGCCTGCAGCTGTTCGAGTTCTAACCCAACATCCGCGAGCATCGCTCGCCACTGCGAGACTCGATAGTCGCGCACATGACTAGAGTCCCTCAGCAGTTCGATGCGATTCAAGAAGGCATCTAACTCGTCATTCTCCGGCGAAAACGTATCGATCAACACCAAGCTTCCCTCGGGGGTCAGCACCCGTGCGACCTCGTGCACAGCCGCGCGAATTCCGGCGTAGTGATGCGCGCTCTGGCGCGAGGTGACCCGATCGAAGGAGGCATCAGCAAAGGGAAGCTTCTCGGCCGCCGTCAGCTCGAAGGTCACGTTGCCTAGACCCCGCTCTTTGGCCAGCCGCCGCCCCTGCTCGAGCATCGCGGCAGTAGGATCCGCGGCCACCACCTCGCGCGCCCGGGTCGCGAAGAGCAGTGCGGTGTGGCCAGGCCCGCAGCCTATATCGAGCACACGCTCAGTTCCCTCAAGCCGTCCAGCTGCGAGCATGGGGGCCAGGTCGGGACCTCTCGCGTGGTAGTCAAAGACCGCGTAATCGGCCGCTGCTGGCCCGAATTGTTCGACCGCACTTCGCTTTGCTCCGTGTCCCTTACGAGGCACCGCGTCGTTCGTTTCGTTTGCTGTCATTTCGTGCCCCCTTCAGTATACTGTCTTAATCTTAATAATTAAGTATAGTTAATTAACTTGAGTTAATCATTATGTCAAGCCGAAAAGAAACGCTACACCGTGCCATCTCCGCCCTGCAGCGGCTCTCAGAGCTTTTTTCCGAGCGACGGGAACAGCTTGCGAAAGAGGCGGGGCTTTCCGTCCCGCAGTGGCGCTTGTTGGAAGAGATCGCGGCGGAACATTTCATGCCCTCGCTCTTTGCCGCACGTCGCTGCGTGACCCCAGCCGCTATTTCCAAGCTGCTGCGCAGCCTCTTAGAGGCCGGCCTCGTCGAGGCCGGGATTGCCACGCAAGACCGCCGCCAGCGGACCTATCAGCTGAGTGCATCGGGAAGGCGAATCCTCGCGCGACTCCGAGCCAGTCGGCAACAGGCCATCGACGAAGTCTGGAGCGATATCTCGGCGGCCGAACTCGACCAGTTCGCCGGCTTTGGCGAACGCCTAAGCGAGAGGCTCGAGCGCTACCTGAAAGAATGAGCCCCTAGCAAATCCACGCACTTACAAGACGGACTTATCCCCCTCATGGGAAGCACAACCCGTGGTAGAAGCAGTAGGGCGAGAGGTTGCCGATGGCGTGCTCTGGCTCTTCGGGCAGTGAGGGCGACTGCGCGACGTTGTCCATCGGCCGCTTCTCGGAGAGCATCAAGCCGAGCATGCGGCCCACGACCGAGCCAAGCAAGAATGCTCCCGGTACAACCGCCTGCGCGGTAGAGACAAAGCCCCACTGCTGATCCTGGACCAAGAGGTTTTGTAGATAGGTCGTGCCACTACGGTAGTGGCCAAGGATAAACAGCGGCGCTTGGCGAACGCGAGAAGCACGAATGCGGCCGCCGAAAGCCAGGCTCTGTATCAGCCTAAATGCTCGCTCTGACCTTTGACGTGGCCAAGATTATCGCCTCGCTCGGTGGGGTAGTTGACAAACTGGCATAGCACCGCTGGCGTTGCTATGTGTGGCCGTAGCGAGCTAATACCGGGGACACGTCGCTTTGACTTGCCGCATGTTCAAAGCTCGGGCCACTGGTCCGGGGGAGGAAAACGATGAATCGACGCGAATTTATTGCCGGGACAGGAACACTAGCTGCAATGGTGGCGACCGCGACAAGCACCGTTACGGCTCACGGTAGCGACAATACTGCAGCGCCAGCCGCTAGCCACTTGGCCGAGCTGGCAACCGCGACCTTCGACTGTCTAAAAACCGGCGAGGACTGCCTGCGCCACTGCACCGAAAGCCTCGCCGTGGGCGACCAAAGCATGGCCGCTTGCAACCGTACCGTTCACGATATGCTCGCGGTGTGCGAAGCGATGTCGAAGGTGGCGACCTATCACACGGCCCAGGCGCAACACACCCGCAAGCTCGCCGAGGTCTGTGCTGATATCTGCCTGGACTGCTCAGCCGCGTGCAAGCCCCACGCCCATCACCACGTTACGTGTAAGCGTTGCATGGAGAGCTGTGACGCCTGCGCCAAGGCTTGCCAGCAGGTAGCTGCTGCCGCTTAGTCGCAGGCTAACCCGCAGCGCGCCTAGATCGTGGCGTCGACTTGGACTTCGACTTGGACTTCGACTTGGTCTTGGCTTTTGCCTTGCCGGCTGCCGCCGTGCGAGTCTTGGCCCGCGGCTTGGGCGGCGCCTCATCGAGCCCCGCGGCGAGCGCATTGAGCTTGCGGGTCAGGTTCATGACGCTACCCTGGAGACTGTCGAGGCGCTGCTGCATACGCTGGTAGTCACCACGGGAAGGTATGTTGGCCAACGCCAACAGGTTCTCGATGTTCTTGTCGAGCGAGGCCTTGGTCTTGGCCGCCCCGACCAGGGTCGCCCCAAGCAGCTCGCTCACACGCTCGGCCCCGAGGCGATCGCTCATTTCGGAAACCCAGGCGTAGAGCTTACTGTCGAGACCTTGCGTGGACGTTGGCTTGGACATCTGATTCCTCTCTTGCTCGCTAGTTAAGTGGCCGCAATACCGCAACTGTTGCGCGGCACTGCGGCGGCACAATATACTTGCACACTAGCCACTGGGCAACCCATGGCCCCGCCCAGCGCTCACCGTTTGCCCACAACGACGCGTCACGCTACTAAGAGCGTTCTATGAAGATCTCTGCACCCATGGTTACTGCCGTCGCGATCGCTGCCACGCTTGCTTCAGTGGCGCCTGCGCAGGCCGGAAGCATCAGCTACTTTCGTACCGATACGCCCGAATTTCGCGCCAGTGCCAAGTTCGGCAAGCAAATGTTTGTGGCCTATCAATGCGCCAAATGCCACGCCACCCGCGAAGGCCAAGCGCTGACCGACGCCATCGTCGCCCCCAACCTCATCCTGGCCAAGCAGCGGCTGCAGCCGGAGTGGATCCTGCAGTGGTTGATCGACCCGCAGGATCTTCAGCCGGGCACCAAGATGCCCAACTTTTTTAGCTTCAACGAGGACGACGACTACAATCTGATTTTTGACGACGAAGATGCCCACATGCAGTACAAGATGATCGTCGCCATTCGCGATTATCTGATGATCATGGGCACCGACGTCGAGAAGGCAATCGACGCGTCCAACTGAGCAGCCGGGATCACGCCGCAACTTGACCCCGGCTGCTAGCAAGCTCCGCAAGTCTTACAACTGGCAACGTCACAAGGTTCGGTCTCACGCTCGGCGAAGGCGCGGCGCCGTTCCAGCTGCAGGTAGGAACGCTGGATATGATGATCGATGAAGTCCCAGGGGAAACGTTCATCGCGGCCATACTCACGATGTACGAAACGGTCGGGGTTGGTACTGATGCTCGGGTGACGACCGCGACGCATATCCTGGATCTGTTGCCACCATCCGCTGCTTCCTCTGGCTAGAGCCTCGATAATGTCTGCCGTTCTTCTGTCTCCGCGTGACAGCAGTGTTTGCAGATAGGCTTCGCGTGGAGATTCGCTTTCCATGTCGACGTTGGGCAGCCGGCCGAAGGCCTGACGTAACCAAGCGACGCGCCTCTGTCCCTCTTTGACCTCGAGCATGGGGTCCCACTGAAACGGCGTCCACGGTTTTGGCACGAATAGGTTCAAGCCAACCTTGATCCTACCGACGTGGCCGCGCCGACGTCCGTGACCCATCATCAGCTCGCGAATCTTCACGGTCAGGTCGTAGATGCCCTCGAGATCCTCGCTGCTCTCGGTGGGCAGCCCGCACATGAAATAGAGCTTAAGTGAATCGACACCATCGCCGACCATCAGTTCCGTCGCGCGCAGGATCTCTTGTTCACTGAGATTCTTGTTGATGACTCGGCGCATACGCTCGGAACCGGCCTCCGGAGCGACAGTAACCGAGCGTGTGCCACCCAACGCCAAGGCCTTTGCCAGTCGTGGACTGATAAGATCAGCCTTGAGCGAAGAGGGCGACACCCTACCGCCGGCAGCCACCACGTGCGCGCAACTCTCGGCAATGCCCGGATGTCCAGCCATCTCGGCTCCCACCAAACCAACGGTACGCGCGTGCTCGAGTCCACTCACGGCATCGCGACGCACTCCCGCGCTAGAACGGTGACGCACCGGGCGGTACATGAAGCCCGCCGCGCAAAACCTGCAACCCCACTCGCAACCGCGGCTGGCCTCAACCAAGTAGTAGTCACCAAACACCGACCCCGGGGCGACCACCGAGGTAGTCACCGGCTGGGCGTCGAGATCAGCGACATAGCGCCGCTTGATCGTCGTCGGCGCACCGCCACCGACGTGCACATCAATGAGCTCACCATCCTCGGCGTAAATCGGCTGATACGAGGCCGGCAGGTAGGCACCACGTATAGGAGCAAAGCGCTCGCAAAGCGCCTGGCAATCGCGCTCACGCCAGTCTTCGGCACCGTCCAAAGCCTCGCCGATCATCTCCTCGCCCTCCCCGAACAGGAATCCGTCGAAAACCTCGCCCCCCGGTTCGGGGTTGAAAAAGGTTGCCGGCCCCCCCGCCAATAGCAGTGGCCAACGGCTCCCAGAGTCAATACGCTCAGTGCGCCGCGCAGGGATACCGGCCGCATCGAGCATGCGGACAATGTTCGGGTAGTCGCTCTCAAACGAAAGCGAGAAGGCGAGGATGTCGAAGTCTGCTGGGGCTCGCCCCGATTCGGCACTACACCCGCCCCCGCCCGCGTCGGTTAGAAACAACCGTTCGCAAAAAACCCCTGGATGGGTCGAAAAAATGCGGAACACCGCCTGGTAACCAAGATTGGCCATGGCCACCTGGTAGGTGTTGGGGTAGGCAAAACAGACTGAAAGATTGCCAGACCGGTTGGGCTTGAACAGCAGCTTCTCGTCTTGGAGGGTCAACGTAGCCGTAGACTATAGCCCCGACGACACAGCCGCACCACCGTGCGAGACGTTATCAGGCTGAGGGACGCTTGCGATTACGCCAGCGGCGCAGATACGCAGGGATATTGATGCTATCGCCGCTGCTCTCGTCCTCGATGCCATCGTCGACAAAGGCCAGCTCATCCTCACCGCTAGCAGCATCGGCGTCGCTGCTGGCCATGTCGCTGGCAACCCCATCGATAGAATCGTCGATCAGCGCCGGACGCTGATCGTCCGAATCGGCGGCCGCAGGCTCACCATCGCCTAGTGGCAAAGCTGCTGTATAGCGCTCAGATAGGGGTAGCTCGCGGCTCGGCTCACGTAGAATCTCGTCGCGGGGGTCGCCGACGCCGGTAGCGATGACGGTGATGCGAACCTCGTCTTGCAGACCCGAATCGTGAACCAGACCGACGATGATATTGGCGTCCTCGTGGGCCTGACTCTGGATGAGATCGACAGCATCGTTCATCTCCTGGATGCCGAAGTCTTCACTAGCGGTAATGTTGACGAGCACGCCATGGGCACCACCGATCGACAGGTCTTCCAGTAAGGGGCTGGAGATCGCGGCAGTGGCCGCATCAACCGCGCGGCTATCACCGGTGCCCACGCCGGCACCCATCATTGCCATGCCCATCTCGGCCATGATGGTACGCACATCGGCAAAGTCGACGTTTATCAGGCCAGGCTCGGTGATTATCTGCGAAATTCCTCGTACGGCCTGAAGCAACACGTCGTCGGCCTGGGCAAAGGCCTCGACCGCAGTGGTGGTACGCCCGGAAACTTCGATCAAGCGCTGGTTGGGAATCGCAATGAGAGTATCAACGGCGGAACGCAGCTCGCGCAGGCCATCCTCGGCCTGCCGCGAACGCTTACGTCCCTCAAAGATAAACGGCTTGGTCACCACGCCCACGGTCAGCGCACCAAGATCCTTGGCAATCCGAGCTACTACCGGAGCCGCGCCCGTGCCGGTGCCACCACCCATACCGGCAGTAACAAACACCATGTCCGCGCCTACAAGCTCCTCGCGGATCACCTCCTCTTCTTCGAGAGCAGCCTTACGCCCGATCTCGGGGTTGGCGCCAGCACCGAGCCCCTTGGTAAGCTGCATGCCCAGCTGGATCTTGACGCTTGCTTCGTTGACTCCGAGTGCCTGTGAATCGGTATTGGCCGCAACGAAATCGACTCCGCTCAAGCGCGCACGAATCATGGTGTTTACGGCGTTACCGCCACCACCGCCCACACCAATAACGACGATCCGCGCATTGCTGTCGCTTGCACCCACCAGCTCAATCATCACCCCACCTCCTCAACAGCAGCAGCACAACAGGATAGCGCCTCAGTCGCCGCAATGCGATAGGGGCAACAAAAGCAGCCTTTGCCGGAGCCTGATACAACTCCACCGGCTGTTCACGCGTGTCCTCGCCAGCGACGCCAAAACCATTCGGGTAGAATGCGCGCCGCCCACCCCGCGAGTGGACGCGAATATAAATCAACGGTCTGCAGTCCGCTCGCCAATCCGACCGCGGTTGCCCACGAAGGATCGTCGACTTCATCTGCCAACCCTACACAGCCCTGCGGCTCACCGAGACGCACAGGCATAGCCAAAACTTGCGATGCCACATCGACCACCCCCGGCATCATCGCCGAGCCACCACACAGGACTACCCCCGAGGTGAGCACCTCCCGATAGCCCGAACGTCCGACGCAGTCGAGAATCATCTCGAAAATTTCCTCAATACGCGGCTGGATGATCTCGGCAACAAACTTGCGGCTGACAACTCGCGGGGGACGGCCACCCACACCGTTGACCTCGACGCAGCCTTGCGGGTCGACAGAGCTCTCGTCGGCACAACCGTAGTGAAGTTTTACCGACTCGGCCTCGCGCATGGTGGTCTCAAGACACTGAGAGAGATCGTGCGTGACGTGCTTTCCCGCCACCGTGAGAACCGCCGTGTGAACCACGCTTCCGCCATGAAACACCGCGATGTCCACCACCCCGGCACCGAAATCGACAACCGCGACTCCCAGCTCTTTCTCTTCGGACTCGAGAACCGACTCGGCAGAAGCCAACGACGAAGCAACGATGTTGTCGACACTCAGACCAGCCTTGTGGCAGCACCGTTCGATGTTTCCGAGTACCGATTCGCAGGCAGAGATGACGTGCAGGTTGGCCTCCAGACGCACCCCACGCATACCAACCGGATCGGGGACTCCCTCTTGGCCATCAACGATGTATTCGCGACAGATGAGGTGCAAAACGGCCTGCTCAGGAGGCAGCGGCACGGCCTGCGCGGCTTCTATCACACGCCGAGCTGCCCAAGTAGAAACCTCACCGTTGTCGATGGCCACGACTCCGTGGCTGTTGGTCCCACGCAGGTGATCCCCAGACACCGACACGCTGACTTGATGAATCTGGCAGCCGGCCATGAGCTCCGCCTCGCTAAGCGCTACACCTATGTCCTGTGTGGTTTTCTCTACGTCGGCCAGACGCCCCTTGCGCATACCGCGCGACAAGGCAGTCCCGACACCAAGAATCTCCAGGCCGTCGTCGCCGGGCTCAGCAATGACCAGCGCGATTCTCTGCGTGCCAATGTCGAGGCCCGCCAGAATTGGGCGTTTCTTAGCCACGCTTCTCTCCCCCTCGAACCTCGCCGGCCTGGCTTAGGCGGGCAGCATCCGAATACCTCGTCGCAGCTTGTAAGCGGGCAACAGCAGCAATGGTCCGCGATACACGTCCCTTGGCCGTGCGCACCACCGCACGGTCAGCATAGGTCAGATCTATATACTTCAGCTCGACTTCCTTGGCCGGCAGCGTAGCCAGCACTGCGCGTAAGCGCCGCACCGAGGTTAGCGCATCAAAATCCTTGCCCAGACGTACCGACACGGTGTGGCTCTCGGGAAAAGCCCAAACTACTCCGTCGGCGTCGAGGTGTACCTCAGAGACCATCATCCCCTCGGCCTGTGCGGCAGACACAAGAGCTACCGCCTTGCGCAGCCGCAACACCCGTTCACCGCGCGATTCACCGTGATCCCAGCCGCTTACCCACGGCACGTCGGGGTAGGACATACGGCCCTCTTCGCGGTAAACAACCCCGTCAGCGTCAATTAAAAAAGGGCCGCGCCCGGTCAGAGTCGCAGCGACCGGTTCGCGGCGATGTACACGGATGTCGATATGATCGGGGAAACGCCGGAAGACATCAGCCGAGCGCACCCACGAGGCTGATTCCAGGGCCTGTTCAGCCGCCTCAACGTTAACCGACCACAGGCTAGTTCCGTCGTAGAGACCCGCGCGCGAGGCTAGCAGCGCAGGAGACGCGGCATCGGTATCACAGGCGATGCCCACTGAGCGCAGGCGGAAATAGGGGTGGCCAGCGAAAGCCGGCCAGGCGTAGCTACAGACGCAATAGCCCAAACTAACAACTAGAGTGACAACCACGGTCGCCGCCGCAGCAAAGCGGCTCCAACCGGTAACGTCACTCCAGCGTCTGCGAAGAAACTGCCTCAGCCTCATCCCACTCCCCGATCAGCCTCACCTCTGGCTCCAGCCAGACTCCGCTCCTCTTCCATACCGCATCCTGCACGAGACTCATCAGGCCGTGGACGTTCGCTGCCGTCGCACCCCCGAGATTGACGATGAAGTTGGCGTGGTCTGTCGAAATCTGGGCACGACCCATGGTCTCGCCCTTGAGACCGGCCTGTTCAATGAGGCGACCGGCGAACAACCCAGCGGGATTCTTGAAGACAGAACCCGCATTGGGAAATCCAAGCGGTTGTTTTCGCCTGCGCTTAGCCTGAACCGACTCTACCACTCTCCGCAACTTCCCCACCGCAGCGCGCAGTAAGCGGAATCTTATTGAGATTATCACGACATCGCCGTCGAGCGCCAGTCGGCGGTAAGAGAATTCCAGCCTTGACCTTGGAACCGTTGACCTTTGCCCCTTACTATCGACGATATCGACGCTGACGATCGCGTCGGCCAACTCTCCGCCAAACGCACCGGCGTTCATCAATGCACCGCCACCAACCGACCCAGGGATACCGGCAGCAAACTCCAAACCCGACAAACCGCGCTCGACACACTCGCGCACTAGTTTGGACAAGCGGCTAGATGCTCCGACTTCGACGGTTACCGAACCGTCGTCTGCGTCACTCCAACGCCGATAGTCGAACTCACGGCCAAGACGGATAACCAGACCGCGTACGCCAGCATCGGAAACTAGAATGTTGGTGCCGCCACCGATCTTGGTGACGGCTATAGACAAACGCGACGACTCGGCCAGGGCTTGAGCCAAGACCTGGCTCGAGCAGGGTATGAGCAAGATATCGGCAGGCCCGCCGATACGAAACGAAGTGTAACGGGCAAGCGGATGATCACAGAGCAGCCCGTCGCCGGCCGCTGGGGCAAGAGTCTCCACGAAGCGACTGTATGCTTCAGGAGACAAGTCAGGAGGCGATTCGACCGAGATCGCCCAGGTTCTTGAGGACCTCTGGGCCTACCTTGGTAATGTCACCCGCACCGAGCGTAATCACCAAGTCGCCGGCCACGGCCGCGTTAGCCGCTGCCGCGGCCAAGCCTGATCCACGCGGCACGTAGCGTACCTCGCCGCGATGCCGCCTAGCCAGTGCCTCAACCAGCAACTCGGCGGTGATACCCTCGATCGGCTCCTCACCGGCCGCGTAGACATCGGTGACCAAGACCACGTCGGCATCATCAAAAGCGCCGGCAAACTCGACGAAGAGGTCTTTGGTGCGCGAATAGCGGTGAGGCTGAAACACCGCAACAATGCGGCGGTCGAAACTGTTGCGGGCCGCGCCAAGCGTAGCCATGATCTCGGTGGGATGATGACCGTAGTCATCGACGACGGTAACGCCCGCCGCTTGGCCCTTGAGCTCAAAACGCCGCAGCACACCACCGAACTGCCCCAAGGCTGCCGCACAAGTCTCGAACCCCACGCCAAACTCGAGACCAACGGCAAGCGCGGCCAAAGCATTGCGTACCGAATGTAGCCCCGGCATCTCAATAGAAACTCGACCTAGAGCCACGCCACGGTGAAGAACCTCGAAACTGGTGGTCAGGCCCTGGTATGCAATCTCGACAGCACGGAAATCGGCATCGACCGCGGTACCATAGGTGAGATAACGTTTCTTCACACGGGCGAGCAGGCCCGCGATCTCTTCGCAATCCGAACACACTACCGCACGTCCGTAAAATGGCGTGGCGTTGATGAAACAAACGTAGGCATCAACCAGGCGTCCCATCGAACCGTAGTAATCCATGTGTTCGCGGTCGACATTGGTGACTACTGAGACCGTCGGCCGCAGCATCAGAAACGAACCGTCGCTCTCATCGGCCTCGGCGACCAAGTAGCGTGAGTTGCCAAGCCGCGCATTGGCTTGGCCAAGAGAGTTGAGACGGCCGCCGATTACGACGGTAGGATCCATTCCGGCTTCGGCGAGCACGGTTGCCACCAGTGACGTAGTCGTAGTCTTACCGTGAGCACCGGCCACGGCGATACCGCACTTGACCCGCATCAGCTCGGCGAGCATTTCGGCGCGGGGAATCACAGGGATACGCAGCGCACGGGCTGCACGTACTTCGGGGTTGGCATCATCAACCGCCGACGAAACAACCACCACGTCGGTTTCATTATCGATGTTGTCGGCATCGTGGGCCAACGAGATGGTCGCCCCAAGCCCGCGCAAGCGTTCGACGGTTTCGCTGAGCTGCAGGTCCGAACCACTGATCTCGTAACCCAGTGTGAGCAGAACCTCGGCGATGCCACTCATGCCGATACCGCCGATTCCCACCAGATGCACCCGGCCGATGCGGCGAGTATCGCTCAGCGCAAACGCGGCACGGTCGATTTCCGTCCACGCTGGCCGTGCCCCAACCTGCGGCTGTAGCGTGGTGCGGTCTTGGCGCTGGCTAATCTTCATCACTTGCCCCTGGAAACGCCCCACACCACCTCGAGTACCCGGGCCGTAGCCCCGGGGCGCTTGAGCGAGGCGGCGCCGGCAGACATCGAGTCTAGCCCGTCACTGTCGCGGAGCAACCGTAGCAGTGCTTGGGCAAGATTCTCCGCGGCCTGCTCGTCATCGGCGATCCGCACGGCCGCGCCAGCGGCCTCTAGGGCACGGGCGTTGGCGCTCTGGTGATCACCCGCCGCGTGTGGAAAAGGCAGCAGCAGCGCCGGTGTAGCCGTAGCCACTAGTTCCGCAACAGTGGTCGCACCGGCTCGGCAGATAGCCAGACGGGCGCCCGCGTAGGCGGCGGCCATGTCGTCGATGAACTCACAGACCTCGGCCTTGATCCCTAAAGCCGCGTAGCTCTCGCGCAGCCCGGCCAAACCAGCCGAGCCGCTTTGATGCAGAATTGGCGGCAGCTCGAGGCTAGCGGCAACCGTTGCCAACGCCGCGACTACCGCTCGGTTCAGACTGGCGGCACCACCGCTACCACCAAAGACCAGCAACATGCCACGGTCACCCGATGCAACACGCTCGAAGGATTCGAGTTCCGCACGTAGCGGATTGCCTGTAAGCGTGACGCGTTCAGCGCCTAAGACGCTTGAAGTCTCGGCAAAACTCGTACACACGGCTGCGGCCAGACGCGCAAAGAGGCGATTGGAGAGCCCGGGGGTACGGTTTTGTTCGAGCAGCACCACCGGAACCCCGGCCAGGCGAGCGGCGATCACCCCCGCGGCAGAGGCATAACCGCCAAGCCCGACCAAAACCTCTACCCGGCGACGACGGATCTCGCGGCTGGCAGCAATGACCGCCACCACCAGCCGTAGCAACGCCCCAAGCCCCGCCACTACTCCGCGACCGCGCAGACCTTCGAGCGGCTGGGCAATCAGCTCGTAGCCGGCCTCGGGCACCACGCGGGCTTCAATGCCACGCTCGGCACCAAAAAAGACCACCGACTCTGCCCGGCCGCTCGACAGCGCCAGATCAGCCAAGGCCAAACCAGGGAAGAGGTGACCGCCGGTACCACCGCCCGCGATTGCGAGCCTCACGGCATCACCGGCTCAGCGCTCACGCAGTTCGCGTGAGAGCGACATTAGAATACCTACGCAGGCCAACGTCACCATCATCGATGAACCGCCGTAGCTCAAGAAGGGCAGCACCAAGCCCTTGGTCGGCAAGAGCCCCAGCACCACCCCCATGTTGATGAGAACCTGAAAGGTAATCAGCAGGGTGATTCCAGCCGCCAAGAGCTGTCCAAACATCTGCGGATGACGGTGGGCTACACGGAAGCCACGATAAGAAAACAAACTGAACAACAACAGCACTACGATCGCACCTACCAGACCACCCTCTTCTCCGATAACCGCGAAGACAAAGTCGGTATGGGCCTCAGGAAGCCAGCCGGTTTTCTGCATTGATGAACCCAGGCCGCTGCCGGTGATCCCCCCCGAAGCGAAGGTACGAAAAGACTGGACCAGCTGATAACAAGCGCCCTGGGGCTCGACCCAGGGATCGAGAAAACACAAGAAGCGCTTGAGCCGATACGGCTCCTGCTGCACCAGCAACGCCGCCGCAGCGGCTAGCGGGAGTATAATAGTAGCAAGGTGCAGCAGCGGGACACCGGCAAGAAACATCAGCGAGAAGCCCAACACACCTATGAGTACCGTGGTGCCGAAGTCCGGCTGCTGCAGCAACACCAGCGCTAGCACACCCATCACCGCCAGCGTCGGCAGCAGGCCCCGCCGCCAGTCGCGCAGCGCCTCTCCCTTGCGGGTAAGCTCGGCTGCGAGGTAGATGACAAAGGTACACTTGGCGAGTTCAGCCGGTTGAAAATTCAGCGGCCCCACTCTCACCCAGCGGCACGCACCGTTTACACAGGTGCCAACCCCGGGAATCAGCGTCAGGCCTACAAACAACGTAGCAATTATCAGCGCCGGCCGTGCCCAACGCTCGAGGTGATAAGAGCGGGTGTGGGACATCGTCAGCAGCAGAATAAGACCCACGACGATCGAGGTGCCGTGTTTTCCGAGCATCATGTAGCCGTCACCCAGATAGGTCTGTGAGTAGAAATAGGTAGTATCGAAGACCATCAGCACGCCGACGCTGACGAACAGCAGGGTAAGTGCCGCGATGGCGGGATCGGGACGATCAGAGGACCTGACCCGTACTCTTCTTGTTGTCTGCCGAGCCCGCGCTACCACACCACTCTCCGCTCAGTCGGCCTCATACGGTCGACGCATTTCCAAGGCCGTCATCTATTCCAGCTACGAGCTGATTGAATCTGCGCCCACGTTCCACATAGTTCGCGAACTCATCAAAACTCGCACACGCAGGGGCCAACAATACCGCATCGCCGCCGCTCGCGCACTCACAGGCCGCAGCGAAGGCCTCGTCTAGGCCGGCAGCCCGCACTAAGCCTACTCGGCCCTCCAGCGCAGAGGTGAGAGTCTCGGCAGCCTCGCCATAGACGACCACCCGACTCAAAACCGCCGCAGCGGTCGCCAGCGGCGAGAAATCCGCGCCCTTGGCAACCCCACCAGCTAATAGGATGACAGGCTGTTCGAAGGCTTCAAGACTACTGAGGGTTGCGCCGACATTGGTCGCCTTGGAATCGTTCCAGAAGGTCACACCAGCGTGCGACCCAACACAGCGCAGGCGGAACTCAAGACCATCAAAACCGGCCAGCCCCCGCTCTATTGCTCGCGCCCCTACGCCGGCCAGGCTGGCCAACTGCGCGGCCGCACAAGCGTTGTCGAAATCGTGGGGTGCCTGCGGCCAGCCCTCTCCCAAGACAAGCTCCCAGCAGGGCTCTGTCGCGCTGACAGCCGGATAAGCAACGATACGCCGGCCATCGATCTGGGCCACCGTGCCACTATCGCCGCTGTCGAGGTGAGCACTGCCAAAGGTCGACCGCGACGGTGCCAGAGCGCTTACCAGCGGAGGCCACCACGCTTGGCCGCGGCCGAACACCGCCTGGTCATCGGCGCGCATACGCGCAAACAGCCGCATCTTGGTGGCGATGTAATTGTCGAGAGTAGCGTGGCGATCGAGATGATCGGGACTGATGTTGAGCACCGTGGCTATACGCGGATGCAGGGTGTTAGACCACTCGAGCTGAAAGCTCGAGACCTCGACCACGCAGTAGTCGTAGCAGCCGCCCAGCGGGGCGGCTGCTAGGCTAAGCGGACGACCGAGGTTGCCGCCGACGAAAGTACGATAAGCCTCGCACTCGAGCATACGGCCCACCAAAGTAGTAACCGTGCTCTTGCCGTTGGTGCCGCTCACCGCCACGATCGGTGCCTCGACGAACCCCGCAGCGAAATCGAGTTCCGATCTGATGGCGACCCCACGCTCACACGCAGCAGTGAGTAATCGATGCGAGGCCGGAACACCGGGGCTGGTAACCACACAGCTGACCTCGTCGAGCACCGCTACCGCCGCGTCCATGCTCAGGTAGTCGGCGCTATGCGGCAAGCCCTCGGGGCAACTCTTATCGTCGGTGGCAAGCCCCCGAGCACCGATCGCAGCAACCAAGTCGAGAGCCGCACGGCCACTGGCTCCCAGACCGACGACCAGGAAAGTGTCGCGACTCAACGTAACCTCAACGTCGCCAGAGTAATCAACGCGCAAAGCACTGATATGATCCAAAACCGCACGATGATCAGCGGCTCGGGCCAGCCCTTGAGCTCGTAGTGGTGATGGATCGGCGCCATACGAAATACCCGTGTACCGCGCAACTTGATCGAGCCCAGCTGCACGATCACCGACAGCGCCTCGACCACAAAAATCCCTCCAGCAAGCAACAACAGTAGTTCTTGCTTGGCAATGACAGCGATCATGCCGAGTGCGCCGCCGAGCGACAGCGACCCGACATCACCCATGAACATCTGCGCTGGGTAGGTGTTGAACCACAAGAAACCAAGACTCGCTGTAGCCATCGCCGCACAAACCACGGCCAACTCCCCCGCCCCGGGCACAGACGGCACGAGCAGGTAACTCGACAGTCGAGCATGCCCGGCCACGTAGGCGAGAATGCCGAAGGTCGCGGCGGTGGTCATCACCGGGCCAATTGCCAGGCCATCGAGACCGTCGGTGAGGTTAACCGCGTTGGAAGTGCCAACGATAACCAGCGTGGCGAAGGGGATATACATCCAACCGAGATCTGGGCGTAGATCCTTGAAGAACGGCAGCGACAACGTGGCATCGAACTGTGGGGTTGCGTAGAGCATGCTAACCGCGACCACAGCAATCACTATCTGCCACAAGAACTTGGTACGCGCGCGAATCCCCGCGTTCTTGCCCTTAGTCACCTTGAGATAATCGTCGAGCGCGCCAAGCGCCCCGTATCCTGTGAGCACGGCCATCGTCAACAGCACGTAGATATTGGTGAGATCAGCGATCATCGCCACTGAAAACATCAGAGAGGCAAGGATGAGCATTCCGCCCATCGTCGGCGTGCCTTCTTTGGATGCGTGTCCCGCCGGCACAAAATCGCTTACCGGCTGCTGTACCTGTCCGGCGCGTAGTACCCGCAGCAACCCAGGGCCGAAAACGAAGGCCACGGTCAACGACAGCACCGCAGCAACAACTCCGCGGAAAGTAATATAGCGGATGACGTTGAAGACCGTGTAATCTTGCGCCAAGGGCAACAGCAGGTGGTAGATCACGACGCAGCAAGCCCCCCTAGAGCCTCAACTACGCGTTCCATATGCGCACCCCGGGACCCCTTGACGAGAACCCGGTCGCCACGGCGCCACACTCGCGCCACCGCCGTGGCGGCATCATCATGATCACTGGCGCAGTACATAGAACTACCACTCATACCACCCTCGAGGGCACCGGCACAGACATCATCGGCGTATGCGCCCAGCGCGCACAGCAACACCGGCTCTACCAACGCCACCGCTGCTCCGGCCTCGCCATGAAGCTCGCGAGCCGCATCGCCAAGCTCAAGCATCTCGCCGAGGACTACGATCGCCCGTCCGCCTTCCACCCCAGCAAGCGTCGATAGCGCGGCAGCTACTGACGATGGGTTGGCGTTGTAGGCATCGTTTATCACCTCGACTCCATTGGCCAAGGTCTGGGCCTCCAAGCGCATCGGCGGCGGCTCGGCAGTAGCCAGGCCGGCGGCTATGGTCTCGGGGGCAATTCCGAGGGCAAGCGCGCATGCTGCCGCCGCCAGAGCATTGGCAACATTGTGACAGCCTCCCAAGTGCAACTCCACGCTTACTCGCCCATGCGCGTGCACGAGTTCGAAGCAAACCGAGTTAACTCCCGCCGCTACTAGGTTCTCAGCACGCACGGCCGAGTCCCCAGCATAATCAAAACGCTTGGCACGCAAGCGCTTGGCCTGCTCAACCAAGTAGGCATCATCGAGGTTTACCAGCGCTATCGCCTGCGCAGACAGCGCTTCGAATAGTTCACCTTTGGCCCGCGCAACACCCTGCATGCTCCCAAGACCGGCCAAGTGTGCCGCTCCCACGTTGGTGATTATCGCGTGCGTCGGTGCCGCGATCTCAGCAAGCCTGGCGATTTCACCCGGAGCATTCATGCCCATCTCGAGAACCGCGACGCGATGCTCGCTACCCAGACGCATAAGCGTCAGCGGCATACCGATGAGGTTGTTTAGATTACCATCGTTCGCCAATACATGAGCCTGCGAACCGCTATCTGCGATGATGATGGCACGAAGTAGTTCCTTGGTAGTGGTCTTGCCGTTCGAGCCGGTGACCGCAACCACGGGTAGATCAAAGCAGCGGCGGTGGGCCGCCGCTATGTCTCCAAGAGCACGGAGCGTGCCACCGCATTCGATGAACGTCACACCACAGCGCGACGGTGCGCGCCCGGCGGAACACACGACCAACGCAGCACCACGCGATATCGCGTCATCGATGAAATCATTGCCATCAAAACGCTCACCCTCGAGCGCGAGAAATAGATCGCCTGGACCCGCTGCGCGAGAGTCGGTGGTAAGCCGAGAAAATTCCAGATCTTGCTCGCCGCTCGCGACGATGCGTCCTGCGCAGGCCCGGGCTACTTCGCTGGCCCTCACGATCGCGCCCCGGCATCGCTGAGCAACTTCGCCACCAGCGCCCGATCATCGAAATCATGGCGAACACCGCTTACTTCCTGATAGGTCTCATGACCCTTCCCGGCAACCACCACCACGTCCTCATCGCCGGCGAGGGCAACCGCCGCACGAATCGCAACCCCCCTGTCGGCTTCGACTGCGTAACCCCCGACAGCCTCACCGCTTAACTCCTCGAGCGTCCGCTTGACGCAGCCACCACCGATGCCCTCTTCGATCTGCGCAAGGATAGCCGCGGGATCCTCGCTACGGGGATTATCCGAGGTCAACACGGCGATGTCTGCAATGCGCCCAGCAATCTCGCCCATTAGCGGACGCTTGCCACAGTCACGGTCACCGCCACAGCCAAACACCACCAACAAACGCCCTTTGCTGGTCTCGCGTATGGTCTGCAAGCTACGCTCGAGAGCGTCGGGGGTGTGGGCATAGTCGACAAACACCGCCGGGCGCGTATCGGCTATGCGTTCGAGGCGCCCGGGAACTGCGGCGCAGCTCCCAACTCCATCGGCTATCTCGGCGTGGGGCACTCCCATCGCATCGGCAGCGGCAACCACCGCGACGATGTTGGCGAGATTAGGCCGGCCTACCAGTTGCGTATCAATCGCTAGAGTCTGTCCACGGACCCACAGCTGAGCTCGCATACCGCCGAGGTCGGCTTCGAGCGCAACAACCCTCACATCCGCATTGCTATCGGGATCGATAGAGAAAGTGCGCACGCGGTGCCCCGGCACGGAAGTCGCCAGGCGCATCACCCAAGGATCGTCGGCGTTGAGTACGGCGATACCGCCATCCTCGCGCAGATACTCGTGGAACAACCGAGCTTTGGCGGCAAAGTAGTCCTCCTCGCTGCCATGATAGTCGAGATGGTCACGGGTGAGATTGGTAAAAATCGCAACGTCAAAGCTGCAGCCCGAGACACGGTGCTGGGCCAGGGCGTGAGAACTCACCTCCATGGCCACGGTGTCGCAGCCGGCCTCACTAATCTCGGCGAGTAGAGCTTGTAGATCACGCGCCGGCGGAGTGGTCATCGACGCCACTCGGCGATGACCGGGCCAGCGCTGAGTTACCGTGCCAATGACGCCGACCTTACGTCCGGCCGCCTGCCAGACACTTTCCAACAGGTAGGTGCAGCTGGTCTTACCGTTGGTGCCGGTCACACCAACAAGCTGCAGGGCCGCGGCAGGCTCGCCAAACACCACCGCAGCGATCCGTCCGGCGCAGGCCTCGACATCTGCAACGACGAGCAGCGGCAAGCCGCTGCCGAGCGACTCGCGGGTGGCGCGGTCGCAAACCGCCGCCACCGCACCAGCCGTCAATGCCGAGCGTACGAATCCGCCGCCATCGCAGCGGCTGCCCGGCAGAGCAACAAAAAGCTCGCCCCGAGCGATGCAGCGGGAGTCGTGATGAATCCCCCTAATAGGCGTCGCGCCGGACAAGCTCGAGTCGACTTCGAGGCCCAGTGCGGCCAAGCGCGCAAGCAGTTCAGAGGCAAGAATGGGCCGACCAACGGCCCGTTGCCCGCTTCGAGGCGGTCGTGTGCTTGGCTTTTCCTCCATCCTCGCCTGACGCGATAAACACATCACGGGCTGGCGCTGCTGGCCAACCGCAACACTACATCGTCTCGGGCCGCCAGTTCGACGCCTGGCTTGGGCTCCTGCTCAACCACATAACCACTACCATCGATACTCACCATACAGTCACATCCATCGACGGCTCGCATGGCGGAACGAAGGCTGAGTCCATGCAGATCTGGCATCGTGCCATCAAAGGTGGACACCGTGGCAATCTCAACGCCTACAGGCGGAACCTCGACGGCGACCACGGGCGCAACCAAGGTCGGGGCACGGTGGATATGCATGTAGTCGAGACTGGCCTCAGCCACGCGGCGGAATACCGGGGCGGCAACCACTCCACCAAAATGACTGCTATGAGGCTCATCGATAGTAACCGCTATGACCATCCGCGGGGCGTCCGCGGGTAGATAACCGACGAACGAAGCCAACCAACGGTCCTTGCTGTAATGCCCGTTCTCGGCCTTCTGGGCTGTACCGGTCTTACCAGCAACACGGATACCTTCGAGCCGGGCCCGCGGTGCCGTGCCGCCTTCAGCAACCACCGCTTCGAGCATCGCACCAACCTGCCGCGCAACCTCGACCGAGACCACGCGGTCTTGCGACTGGGTCGAGTTAGAGTGTAACACCTCGCCGTTGGGGGCGGTCACCCGCTTGACGATGAACGGCCTGACAACCATGCCGTCGTTGGCAATTACGGCGAAGGCCTTGGCCAACTGCAACGCGCTAACGCTTATGCCCTGGCCGAAACTAATGTTAGCCAGGTTGATAGCACGCCACGCGGACGGCGGTTTGAGCAGCCCGGATACTTCGCCCGGGAGCCCCGACCCAGGTTTTCGAGAGAAGCCAAAACGAGTCAGGTAGGCGTGGAACAGATCCACGCCTAGACGAGCGCCGAGCTTAGCAGAACAGATATTGCTCGAGACCTTGATGATCTCGGGAACCGTCAGATACTCGTGAGGATGATGATCGTGGATGGTCCAGCCACCCACCCGCATACTCCCGTTCTCACAGTAGAGCGTGTCCTCTACGCTCACCGCACCAACGTTTAGAGCCGCTGCTACCAAGAACGGTTTCAGGGTTGAGCCCGGCTCGAAAACGTCGGTGACCACGCGGTTGCGACGGTTATTGGCGGGGAAGCGACCGTAGTAGTTGGGATCGAAGCTTGGGGCGTTGGCCATGGCTAAGATCTCGCCGCTGCGCGGATCAAGAATCACCACCGATCCACCCACCGCGCGGCTGTCCTCGATCTGGCGGTTCAGCTCCGACTCGGCGATGCTCTGCAGCGTAGCGTCGAGAGTGAGCTGAACGGTAGCACCCCGGTTTACACCAGCGCGCTCCGCATTGCTGAGGAACACCCGGCCTCGCGAATCCTTACACACGCGACGGCTTACGGGGGTACCGCGAATCGCCTTGTCGAAAACGCGCTCGATGCCTTCGAGTCCCTGGGCATCGACGCCGACAAAGCCAACTACGTGCGCCGCCAGTGGTCCTTGCGGGTAGGTCCGGTGTTGGTCGCGATGAACATCGATACCGCGAATCGATAATCGCCGCAGCGCGTTGGCAGCATCCACGTCGATACTGCGCGACAGCCATATGAACTTTGAGGGGTTGGAACGCAGGATCTCATCGAGCGATGCTTGGTCGCGGTCGAGCAACCGGGCAAGCTTGGTGGCATGGCCCGGATCGTAACGGTACTCCTTGCGCCTCAGCGCAACTTGATACGACTCGGTACTGGTCGCCAGGGCTACCCCGTTACGATCAAGAATCGGGCCTCGGTAGGACATCTTAACGGTATCGCCACAGACGAATTTCGCCAGATCGTCGACCAGAGCCGGTCCCTCGACGACGCTCAGATAGATCATGCGGCCGAGCAGTGTAGCGGCACTGAGAGCACAGATCAGGCCGACCCCAGCCAAACGAAAACTGAAACGGTTACGGCTGAGCATCGATAGCCATCACTTGCCCGGGGCTCGGCAACCTAAGTCCAAGATCAGCCTGAGCGCGGCGGCGCAGCCGCTCAGGAGCGGTTTCTCTGGTTATTTCAGCCACCAGCTCGGCGTGCTCGAGATCGAGCTTCTCGATGAGCTTGCTGGTGTTTTCGATGCGATATCCAAGATCCTGAACCATCAGATTGAACCACACCAACGCCAGGCCGAGAAGTACGTTGGCGACCAACAACGCAGCTGTACGCCGTCCGACCTGCGCTTCGGTCGGATCCATGACCCGCTCGCGTACCCACTGCTTCCACAGTGACATCGACAACCTCTAGCCGGACGTGCCTCGGCGCCGTCGCGACCTCGCTAAGCCTCCACCAGTCTTTCTACCACTCTCAGCCCCGCGCTGCGCGCGCTGGGGTTACGCGCAATCTCGTCGTCCGAAGGCTTTTGCCGCCGACGCGTCAGCAAACGCACCCGCGGTGACCATCCACAGTCGCAACGGGGACGCTCCGGCGGACATATGCACTTTGCCGCCCAACGTCGGAACGCCAACTTCACAAGCCGATCCTCGAGGGAATGGTAGGAGAGAA
>CAZPPZ010000017.1:0-26860 GCA_964588545.1 uncultured Myxococcales bacterium
GCCAGCACACACGCGCCGCGACAGCGCGCCGCGCACGTGCTCGCGAGCTGGCGGGAAGACCAGCAGGGTGGGGATCTGTGAGGTATCGGCAAAAGGCTCGTCGTAGAGCCGCGGCAGCTCAGGAATCACCGCCAGGGCATCCTCGGGTGTGAGGTAGAGCTCGTGGTGGTCGGTGCCGAGATAGTTGGCAATCGCCCGGGCATTTTCGGCCTCGTCGTGAGCCCGTTCACGAAAGCCAATCGAGAAGGTACGAACCGGACGCGTAGAGCAGGCCTGCATCAACGACACTACCGCCGTCGAGTCGAGTCCACCCGAGAGCAGCGCACCAAGATCAACATCAGAGACCATTCGCCGCTCGACCGCATCGAGCAGCAGTGCCTCCAGTGCATCGGTGGCATCGACGGCTGAGCCGCTAAACGGCATCGTCGCACCTGCTTCGACCACAGCGCGTGCCGACCACCAGGTGACGGGTGCCGACAATGGTTCAGCGGCGCCCGGGCGCAGCACCAGCAGGGTGCCCGCTGGCAGCTTACGAACACCCAAGAAGATCGAATGAGGTGCGGGTATGTATGAGTACTGAACGAAGTGGGCGAGTGCGTCGCGGTCGATCTCGCCGTGCCAGTCGCGGTGCGCGCGCAGCGACTTGAGCTCGGAGGCGAAGAAGAAGCTGTCGCCCCAGATCCCGTAGTACAGCGGTTTCTTACCGACGCGGTCGCGCGCCAGCGTCAGCGTGGCCTCACGGGCGTCCCAAACCGCGAAGGCAAACATACCGTTGCAGCGCTCGACTGCTCCGCGTGGTCCCCAACGGCTGATCGCCTCGAGCAGTACCTCGGTATCCGAGTGCCCGCGTAGCCTATGTCCAGCCGCCTCGAGTTCGCCACGCAGCTCTTGAAAATCGTAGATCTCGCCATTGTAGACCAGCGTGTAGCGTCCGCAGGCTGAAGTCATGGGCTGGGCACCGTCAGGGGATAGGTCGATGATCGAGAGGCGCCGGTGGCCTAGCGCAACCCCATGGCGCTGGTCGCTCCAGGCGCCGCCGGCATCAGGCCCGCGGTGACGCAGGGCCTCGGTCATCGGCGCAAGGGCGGCCTCGAGAGCCTCGCTGCCGGGGCGTTTGTCGAGAGCCACGAAGCCGCATATTCCACACACCTTCGCTGCTCTCCTCAGGTCGCCAACAGGGCTAAGTAGCGAGCGGCTACGCGCTCGGCAGAGAAGATCTGAGCGCGCTCGCGTAGTCGCTCGGCAGCGGCTGGAAATTCGAGCACTCGCTCGATCGCGGCACACAGTGCGCGGTTATCACCCACCGGAACCAGCGGGCCGTAGGTGCCGTTGTCGAGGATCTCGCGAGGGCCGCTGGGACAGTCGGTAGCCACAACCGGACAGCCGCAGGCCAGAGCCTGCACCAGCACGCCGGGCAGACCTTCCCAGGCAGATGACAACGCGAAGGCCGAGGCGCGAGCCATGTAAGCAAAAGGATTGGCAACGAAGCCAGGCATGGCCACCGACTCTTGGATGCCAAGCTCACGAACGCGGGCCTCCAGCCGAGCGCGCTGAGGACCCTCGCCGAGGATCATCAGCCGTGCCGATCGCTTGGCCTGTAGCTGCGCGAAGGCTTCGATCAGCGTAAGAAAGTCTTTCTGCCGTTTTAGTTTTCCAGCTCCCAGAATCAGCGGTGGGCCATCGGCTGCGAGCCAGGGGTGATCGATCGGTACGCGCGCCAGCCGCTCGATGTCGGGAGTAACCACCGGGTTGTAGGTGGTGTGGATAGAGCCACGCGGGATGGCCGCGGTGCGTGCCAAATCGTCGGCAACACCATTGGAAACAGCCGCGATCGCGTCGGCCTCAGGGTAGAAACGCCCCACTACTTTGGGTAGCCCCGCCAGCCCCGACTCACCGGCGGCACGCTGCGAAAGTGTGTTGCGTTCACTGACGACCAGACGGGTAGCAACGTCGGCGAGGCGGCGCCCCCATAGCGCGGTGATGTTGGTAGCGTTGAGCGCCGAGAGCATGGCATCGGGCCGCTCGCTTTGCAGGTAACGCACCAATGCCGGCAGGCAGCCGAGTATCCACGGTGGACGTTTACTCAGTAGTATAGGTGCTAGCTTGTAAGCGGTCGCGGGATCGCGCACCAGCTTGGCCAGCGTTGGCAGTACCGTTTGTCCGCCCAGATCGACCAGACGGACACTGGCGGGGACTTCACGCACGAAAGCTCCTTCTACTCGTCCGAGCACCAAGTCGACGCGGTGTCCGCGATCAGCAAAGCTGGCGGAAAGGTTGACCATCATGCGCTCGGCACCACCACCGCCGCCGAGAGACCGGATGAAAATTGACAGGTGCTGCGGCGCGCCGCTCATCTCTCCTGACTCAGCTCTGGCGCCGTCGGGCTATGGCCATCAGGTGGGGAAGCTGAGTGCTACCGAGCGCGGGGATCCAGTGGAGCGCTTGGCGTATCCACCAACCCAGCGCTCGATCAGGGAAGTGTCGGAAGTTGAGCGCCTCGACGAACACCGGCTCAAAACCGTGGTCGTTGAGCAGCGAGGAGAGCAGCTCGACATCGAGTCTTTGCTGATGCTGCATGCGATGGAATACACAGCCGCACTCGGGACAGGCGATCTTCTTGGCGTCGAGATCCTCCTCGTTGGGCACCGTTACGATCAAGTGTCCGCCCGGCGCGATAACCCGCGCTATCTCGGCTAGCACTCGCGCACGGGCATCAGCGGCGAGATGTTCGAGCACCTCGATTAGGAACATCGAACCTGCCTCGGCGTCGGCCAGCGGGATGGCATCGAGCGTGCCGACCTCGGCACGGATGAAACCAGGACGTTCGCCGAGCTGCTCTCGCACCCGCTCTAGCGACTGAGGCGAGGAGTCGATGGCGATGCACGACAGCCCCTGCGCAAGCAACTCCTGGGTGAGGAAGCCAGGGCCACAGCCCATGTCGACGGTGCAGCCCGACAAATCCGCACGCGTGCGTGCCAGAGCGACGATCTGTCGCGCAAATTTTTTGCTGAAATAGCTGTCCTCGGCTGCTGCGTTGGTACCGTAGAAATCCCAGAATCTACGTGTGGTGTCGCTGCTCCACTCTACCTCGTGATAGACGCTATCTTCATTTTCAGGCACTGTCCCACTCCCGCACAAAACGCTCGAAGAGGCTCGCGTCGATGAAACGCTTTTTTCTTTCGAGGAACGACGACTTTACCCAGAAGCCGAGAAAGCACAGCTCGACGAATGGCATATAAGCTTGAAAATCAGCCGCTCCACACTCACGCAGTTCATCGGCGAATCGATCGGCCCACTCACCGAGCCAGCGCAGCCGTGCTTTGGCGACACCGCTACCGATCAGTTGATTAGCGGCGAGGCTCTCTACGTCAATGCCACGTAGTCGTCCGTCCTCACAGAGTCGGAAGTTCTTGAGAATGGCGTCGCTACAGTCGTAGCCCACCCACAGCGAAGCCGGTGTGAGAGTATCTACTAGCCGGTCGAGTTCACGGTAAAGCCCATGCTCTAGAACTCCCACTTGCTCGAGAAAGTGCAGATCAGTGTGCAGGCTGTGATTAAACGGTGTGCGCTCGGCCGCGAGCAACTTCGGGTCGCGACCGTAGAGCACCGCAAACAGGCGTGCGAGCTTGGCCACCACCTCAGCGTCGGCGCGCACGATGCTTCGACCTTCTATGTATTCGACCCACAGCTCGTTCTCGCGTTCGATCAACAGGCTTGGATATATTTCGTCAGCTCCGAACTCTCGCAGGTTGGTCGCGATCGAAGAGGCATAGTGAGCGTCGGGTAGCACCAGTCGCTTGAAGCGTCGGCCGTTGATGGTGACCAGGTAGAGGCGCTGCGAGCGGGGCAGGCGGTTGCCAAACAACGCAAACCAGCGCCGCTGCAGGCGCGTGGCCAGCGGGTAGAGAGATTTTTCGCGAAATCCGAGGATGGAATTTGTGTCGAGAAGCGCCACGCGGGCGCCATCATAGGTGGACGCGTGGTCCGTGCAAAATGCGCCAGTCGCATTTTTCGCATGTCCGATCTCTAATTATAGGCGATGGCGACCAAACCATTTCACTATCAGCAGCTCTTTCCGCTAAGCGGCGATGAAACCGAGTATCGCTTGCTCAGTGATGAGTTGGTCGAACTCGTCGACGCCGGCGGCCGTCGAATCCTCGAGGTCGAGCCGCAAGCGCTCACCTACATCACCAACCAGGCGCTCAAAGAGTGTTCTTTCTTGCTACGCGAGAAACACCTGCGCCAGGTTGCGGCTATTCTCGAAGACCCAGATGCTTCGGATAACGACCGTTATGTAGCGCTCACCATGCTGCGTAACGCCGAGGTCGCCGCCGAAGGTATCTTGCCTTTTTGCCAAGACACCGGCACCGCCACCGTGATCGGCAAGAAAGGTCAAGCGGTGTGGACCGGTGTGGATGACGCCGCGTATATATCCGAGGGTGTCTACAAGACCTACACCGAAGAGAACCTGCGTTATTCTCAAAACGCGGCTCTCGACATGTACGAGGAGGTCAACACCGGAACCAACCTGCCGGCGCAGATCGACCTGTATGCAGTAGAGGGTGATAGCTACGAATTCTTGTTCATTGCCAAAGGTGGAGGCTCGGCCAACAAGACCTTTCTCTTCCAAGAAACCCGCGCATTGCTCAATCCCGAGAGTCTCGAGCGTTTCATCGCCGACAAGATGACCATGCTCGGCACCGCAGCCTGTCCGCCTTACCATCTAGCGTTCGTAATCGGCGGTAGCTCGGCCGAAGCGTGTCTGAAAACCGTCAAACTGGCATCGGCTAAGTATCTAGACACTCTGCCAACCAGTGGCAACGAGCACGGCCGGGCGTTTCGCGACGTTGAACTTGAGCGGCGCGTACTCGAACTCGCGCAGCAATCGGGAATCGGTGCGCAGTTTGGTGGCAAGTACTTCGCTCTCGATGTGCGTATCATTCGCTTGCCGCGTCACGGTGCTTCTTGTCCGGTGGGGCTTGGGGTGTCGTGTTCAGCCGACCGCAACATCAAAGCCAAGATCAACAAAGATGGTGTGTGGCTGGAGAAGCTCGAAACCAATCCAGGCAGGTTCATCCCCGACGATTTGCGGGTAATGCCGGAGTCGAAAATCGTCAACATCGACCTCGACCGGCCGATGGCCGAAATCCTAGCCGAGCTGAGTAAACATCCGGTGACCACGCGGCTATCGCTCAGCGGCACCTTGGTGGTTGCCCGCGACATGGCCCACGCCAAGCTCAAGCAGCGCATCGATGCCGGCGAGGCCTTGCCCGAGTATTTCAAGAATCACCCGGTTTATTACGCGGGCCCAGCCAAGACGCCCGCGGGAATGCCATCGGGTTCGTTTGGTCCGACCACCGCCGGACGGATGGATTCCTACGTCGAACAGTTCCAGGCTCTGGGCGGCTCGATGATCATGATCGCCAAGGGTAACCGCAGCACGCAGGTCACCGAGTCGTGCAAGAGCCACGGCGGGTTCTATCTGGGTTCTATCGGCGGTCCGGCAGCGATTCTGGCCAAGGAGAGTATCAGCAACGTCGAGGTGCTCGAATACGCAGAGCTTGGTATGGAAGCTATTTGGAAGATCGAGGTGAAAAACTTTCCAGCCTTCATCTTGGTCGACGATAAAGGCAACGACTTCTTTCGTGCGGCTCAGTCGCCGATGAAAGCGATCTGAATACCACCGAGCTGCATCGGAAAGCCGGTGATACGCCCGCCTTGAACAGCGGGATGCGGATCGGAAATATTGACGCGCGCCTTGCGCAGGCTGGCGACGGTTTGGTCGAGATCGGGGCTGCGGAAGGTAATTCCCCAAGCGTGTCCAGCCAAGCTTGACGAGCTGGGATGACTCGGACCTACTAGTTCGATAACCGCGGCGTTGCCTCGTCCTACCTTGAGAAAAGCGTAACGCGTGTCTTCGTTGCTGCGGCGCCTGGCGCTCAGCCCAAAAGCCCCCTCGTAGATGTCGGCGGCCGTATCAACGTGGTTTACCGTGACCACTATATGGTCGATGCGCTCAGCGCAGTTGCGGTGGCTAGCGCTGACTTCGTAGGTCAGTGGTTCGAGTACGGTCATCGCCCCCGGGGTGAGGCGGCGCGGGACTACCAGAGCACTTGGGCCGTCGTCCTTGGGCGGAAAGCTACGATCGCAGTTGTCCTCGATGATCTCGCGCGAGCGAAACACGTCGTGACAGCCCCAGCTCCATCCCAGTATCCCGGCACCAGAGAGCAAGCGGTCGGCAACCAGAGACGACATTGCGGTCTCTGGGTGATTGGGGGCGAGTGCCAAGAAGCGCAGGCTAGTGCCATTTAGTGATACGTCGAAGGCGCGGCAGCCCAGATAATCGAAAGGCTGAGTTACGCTAAAGCCAATACGTGTCCAGGCTTTGGCGGTCGGTCCGAGCGAGGGCACGGCGGCGAGCAAATGACCGATACGGCTCACAGGTCGCTCGCGTGGTATCTCGTGTGGAGACCTAGCAACGGCTAGGGCAAAACTGCTGTAGTGGGTAATTTCCTGTTCGTTCACTCGAAAAACCTTACCGTTCTACCAGCAGTTTTGATCCGTTTGCCCCATACAACAAGACCCAATCGGGGGATAGTTAAACTAAATCACGGGGAAGAAAGGGATTTTGCTAACTTTTTGTCAAAACCCACTGCTTGAGTTGGGTAGGGAGAGTTATCATCTTACACGGCGAACGCTGTGGCGGATGTCGACCGACCCAGGACTTAGCGGAGGAATGGCGATAGATGAGTAAGCTGATGACTCGTGCGGACGTGCTCACTCGGGTGGAAAACGGAGAGTCGCTGGGTGCGGCTCTGATGATTCGCGTAGATTTGGCTGGGCAATCGCTCAGCGGTGTGGATGCGCGCGGAGCTAGTTTGGTTGGCGCCAACTGTGAAGACGTAGACATGCGCGGTGCGCTCTTTAGCCGCGCCAACCTAGTATCGGTGCGCTTGAACGGCGCCAACCTAGAAGATGCCCGTCTCGAGTCGGCCGATTTGAGCAACGCCAATCTAAGCGGGGCCAACCTAACCGGTGCGGTTCTTCACCGTGCCCTGCTTGGTTACGCCGATCTAAAAGGAGCCAACCTCACTGGCGCCAATCTAAGCGGTGCCGACCTAAGAGGCGCCGATCTAAGCGGCGCCAACCTTACCGGTGCCAGACTGTGCGGCGCGAGCATCACTGGCGCCAAACTCATCAATGCTGATTTGACCGGTGCTGATCTGACGGCTGCGGATCTGAGCCGGGCAGATTTGAGTCGGGCCAATTTGACCGGTGCCGAGGTCGAAGGAGCAAAGCTCCGTCGTTGCAAGGTTACCCAGGCAAACCTACGTGCGGTAAAGAACTGGCGCTGACGGGATCGCATCGGTGATGACTGATGCCGAGATCTCAAGCGCGCTCGAGTGCTTCATCGCCGCGCGCGGTGCTAGCTCTGCGCGAGTAAGCGAGCTGTGCCCGCTACCTGGAGGCGCATCACGCAAGATCTACTCGTTTGTCTTGGATGATGGCTGTGGCGGCGCGCCGCGTCCGCTGATACTGCGCATGGACCCACCACAAAGCCCGGTTCCTGGCCAAGCGGTGGATGAATTTGCTCTGCTCGGCGCGGCTCACGATGCCGGCGTCAGCGTGCCTCGGGTTCATTGGCGCGGGAACTCAGGCGACGGGCTTGGTTCGGGCTTCATCGTCATGGACAGGGTCGGCGGCCAGGCGCTTGGCCGCCGACTGCTGCGCGAGCAGCGCTACTCTACGACCAGGACGGTGCTGCCCGCGCAGTTGGCACGCGAGCTGGCGCGAATTCATGCAATCGATTTGTCCGACCCGCGCCTTGCCCAGCTGGCGCACAGAGACCCGGCCGGCCAATCGTCGTCGACAGCGGTTCTACGCAGCTTCAGGTCTTTGCTGGAATCACTCCATGGCCACTCGCAACCGGTTCTTGAATTGGCTTCGCGTTGGCTAGAGCGCAACCCGCCCGAGCAGAGTCGCCGTAGCGTGGTTCACGGGGATTTTCGTGTTGGCAACATCATGTTCGACCAACGCGGGCTTAGTTCTGTGCTCGACTGGGAACTGGCTCACCTCGGCGATCCGCTAGAAGACATCGGCTGGATGTCGCTGCGTGCTTGGCGTTTTGGTGCTGACGACAAGGCGGTTGGAGGTCTGTGTTCGCGCGAGCAGTTCTGGGCTCTCTACGAGAAAGAATCAGGCTACGCGGTCGACCCCTCGGCGGCGCGCTACTGGGAGATCATGGGCAACTGGCGATGGGCGGCGATCTGTATACTTCAGGCGGCGCGTCACGATTGTGGCGACTACCCCGATGTCGAGTTGGCATCGATCGGGCGGCGGGTCGGCGAGGTAGAGCAGGAGCTACTCGTGTTGCTCGAGGAGGCGTGGAAGGATGCAGGATAAACCCTCGGCGGCCGAGCTGCTCGAAGCGGTGGCTGCGTTTCTCACCAATGAAGTGGTCCCGGCGTTTGAAGGACGGCGCCGCTTCCACGCACTGGTTGCCGCCAACGTCAGCCGCATTGTTGCGCGCGAGACGCGTTTGGCCGCGGCTCATCTGGACGCAGAGTGCCGCGGCCTGTGGAGCTTGTTGGAAAAAGACGGGGAGCTAGACGCCGACAGGCAGCTCGAGCAGCTTGCACTGGAGCTAAACGCCGAATTGTGTCGGTTAATCGCCCGAGGCGATGCCGACGCGGACCCGATGCGGGCCCGCGTCTTTGATCATCTTCGCTTGGTGGTTACCGACAAGCTGCGCATCGACAACCCCAAGCTGGTCTAGGTAACGGTTCGAAAAACAGCGTCGTCAAAATACCGACCCCGAATCCACAGCGACGCGTTAACCAGACCAATAAGCACTGGTACCTCGACCAGAGGTCCAATTACTGCAGCAAAGGCCGCTCCCGAGTCGATGCCGAAGACGGCGATTGCGACTGCGATTGCGAGTTCAAAATTATTGCTCGCGGCCGTGAACGAAAGCGTCGCGGATCTCGGGTAGTCCGCACCTATTCTCCTCGCCATCCAAAACGAGACGAAGAACATTGACACGAAGTAGATGAGCAGCGGTAGCGCGATACGCAGCGCGTCACCCGGAATTGAGACGATCATCTCGCCCTTGAGGCTGAACATAACAACAATGGTGAAAAGCAGCGCGATCAGCGTCAGTGGGCTAATTCGCGGGATGAATTTGGTCTCGTACCAGTTCTTTCCTTTGACCGAGATGAGCGAGGACCGGGTGATGATACCCGCTGCGAAGGGGATGCCAAGATACACCGCTACACTTTTCGCTATCTGGCTCATGCTCACATCCACGAGACTTCCCTCTAAGCCGAGAAGTGGCGGCAGGACTGTGATGAAGAAGTAGGCGTACGCGCTGTAGAACAGCACCTGGAAGATACTGTTAAAGGCGACCAGACCAGCCGCGTACTCGGTGTCGCCTTCGGCTAGCTCGTTCCAGACGATGACCATGGCGATACAACGCGCTAGGCCGATCATTATGAGCCCGACCATGTAGCCCGGGTACTCACGCAGAAACACGACAGCCAAGACGAACATGAGGACAGGGCCGATGATCCAGTTCTGAATCAGAGACAAACCGAGAATACGCCAGTTGCTGAACACATCGCCAAGCTCTTCGTACTTAACCTTGGCGAGTGGCGGGTACATCATGATGATGAGACCCAGCGCAATCGGTATGTTGGTAGTGCCAACCTGAAAGCGGTTGATAAACTCTTGGGTGCCAGGCAGTACGTACCCGCTAAGCACACCCACCCCCATGGCAAGAAAAATCCACAGCGTTAGATAACGGTCGAGCGTCGAGAGTTCTTTTCGGTGCTGTGGTTGCATTGGACTCACCGCGCTTGTTGGCCGCAATCGTCGCTGCAACTGAGCAGCTCGCGTAGTCGTTCTTTGTCTTCAACCAACGGCGGGAGCTCGCCTAGACAAGATCCTACGCAGGTGATGAGCCGTTGTTGGAGCGCAGCTAGGTTTGGCTCAACGCTGTAGTACTTCCACTTTCCTTGTTGCCGCACCGAGACCAGACCGACTCGCCGCAGGTATGCGAGGTGTCGAGAGATCTTCGGCTGGCTTTCCTCGAGCACTTCGCAGAGGTCGCACACGCAAATTTCGCCTTCGCGAAGCAGGTTGAGGAGCCGCAGCCTGGTTTGGTCGGCAAAGGCCCGAAAAAGTTCCGGGGCTTCGGCTACAGTTTCATTCTCGTCAGCACCGCACGTCATATGTGCATAGCCATATATGACGTGCGGTCGAATCCGTCAAGCGAAGATTAGCTGTGTTTGCTCGGGTGCTTAGCGCTAGGTGCCGGTAGACCACGAAGACAGGTAGATCTTCTGTTCGGGGGTCAGGTTATCGATCTTGATACCCATGCTCTGCATTTTGAGTTTGGAAACTTTGTCTTCGATGCTCGCGGGCAGGTTATGTACACGCACCTCAAGGCTGTTCTTGGCCGAGCCTTTACAGGCCCACTCGGCAGCTAAAGCCTGGGTCGAGAAACTCATGTCCATCACCGAGGCCGGGTGGCCCTCGGCCGCTGCAAGGTTGACCAGGCGGCCCTCGGCGAGCAGGTAGATGCGCTTGCCGCTGGGCAAGACATATTCGTTGACGTTCTCACGAACACCCTTGTTGATCTTCTTCGAGATCTTGGTCAACGCTTTGACGTCGATTTCGATATCGAAATGACCCGCGTTGCATAGCATCGCCCCGTCTTTCATCAGCGGGAAGTGCTTGGCGGCCATGGTGTGTATGTTGCCGGTTACGGTGATGAAAATGTCGCCTTCTCTTGCGGCCTTGGCAATCGGAAGTACGCGGAACCCGTCCATCGCGGCTTCGAGACCGCGGATCGGGTTGACCTCGCAGACTATGACGTGGGCGCCCATTCCCGAGGCCCGCGCTGCTACGCCGCGGCCGCACCATCCGTAACCGATGACGACCACGGTCTTGCCGGCTAGCAAAACGTCGGTGGCGCGGATTATACCGTCGAGAGTCGACTGTCCGGTGCCGTAGCGGTTATCAAACATGTGCTTGGTGTCGGCGTCGTTTACCGCGATTACCGGGATAGTCAGCTCACCGCTCTTCTCGAGTGCCTTGAGTCTAATTACACCGGTGGTGGTCTCTTCCATCGAAGCGCGAACCCTGGCCGCGTACTTTGATAGATCTCGATGCAGCATCGACACCATGTCCGCGCCGTCATCCATGGTCAGATTGGGCGCGCGTTTGATGACGGTGTGAAGATGCTCGTAGTAGGTCTTGTGGTCCTCGTGACGAATCGCGTAAACAGGGATCTTGTCGTGAGCAACCAGCGTTGCGGCAACGTCGTCTTGGGTGGTCAGCGGATTTGATGCACACAGCGCGATGTTTGCTCCGCCAGCCTTGAGCGCGCGCATGAGGTTGGCGGTCTCTGCGGTCACATGCAGGCAGGCCGACATGGTGATGCCCCGGAGCGGCTTGGTCTTGCGAAAACGGTCGCTGATAAGTCCGAGCACGGGCATGTCGCGGGCGGCCCAATCGACTCGGCGTTTGCCGGCAGCGGCGAGTTTGAGGTCTTTTACATCAAACTTTTTCGGCATCTACAGTATTTCTCTCCCTTGCTTATCCCAGTTTTGCGGCGAGATCGGTCTTCTCCCAGGGAAAAAGTCCATTTTCTGATTCGCGGCCGAAGTGGCCATAACTGGCGGTGGGCCGATAGATGGCGCGCTTGAGATCCAGATTGTCGATGATAGCCGCCGGTCTGAGGTCGACGACGTTGCGCAGCTTTTCGCTCAGAGCCAAGTCATCACCGCTGCCGCTTGCGAAAGTATCGACCAGTACCGAGACCGGCTGCGCCACACCGATGGCGTAAGCCAACTGCACTTCGCAGCTGTCGGCGAGCCCTGCAGCGACGACATTCTTGGCCAGATAACGCGCCATGTAGGCTGCCGAGCGATCTACCTTGGAGGGATCCTTACCCGAGAAGGCGCCACCACCATGGCGGCCCCAGCCCCCGTAGGTATCGACGATGATCTTTCGCCCGGTAAGTCCGCAGTCACCTTGTGGACCGCCTACCACGAAACGCCCGGTCGGGTTGACGTGGTAGACGATGTCTTTGTCGACCAGCTCCTCGGGCAATTCCGGAAGGATGGCTTTGGCGATTACATCTTCGCGGATGGTCTTATCCACGGCGTCTTCATCATGCTGGGTAGAGACGACCACGGTGACGATACGCGCGGGTTTACCCTCGCGATACTCGACACTGACCTGCGACTTGGAATCGGGGCCAAGGTAGCCAAGTACGCCGTCGTGACGCAGCCTGGCGAGCCGATGCATGATGCGGTGAGACAGCGCGATCGGTAGCGGCATTAGCTCGGGAGTCTGCTTGCACGCGTAGCCGAACATCAAGCCCTGATCGCCGGCACCCTGTTCCTCGTGACGACCCTCGCCGATGCTGACGCCTTGAGAGATGTCGGGCGACTGGGCATCGAGGCGGACCATCACCTGGCAGGAGTCGGCGTCGAAGCCATTGGTGCCGCGGTAGCCGATGTCGCCAATGACACCGCGCACGACGGCTTCGTGATCGACCTCGCACTTGCTGGTGATCTCGCCAGCAATGACGGTCAGATCGGTGGTTACCAAGGTCTCGCAGGCCACCCGGCTTTGGGCATCGCCGGCCAGATGCGCGTCGAGAATGGCGTCGGATATCTGGTCGCAAACCTTATCGGGGTGTCCTTCCGAAACCGATTCGGAAGTAAACGTAAAATCTTTTGTGGGCATATCCGGGCAGAACTACTAAGCTTTTTCGTCCACTGCAAGTCGGCCCAAGCGGCGGAGAAGCGCGGCTGTTACTCGGCGAAATTGCGAGCGATTAGCGCGCCTAGAGCTTCAAGCGCGCCCGCGGCGTCTTCACCTTCGGCCTCGACCGTGAGATTCGTGCCAATACTGGCAGCCAGTGTCATCAGGTCGAGGACACTGCGCGCGTCGGCGACAGTGTCGCCGTTGGAGATGGTGACCTTGCTGGAGAACTCGCCCATGGTCCTCACCACCATGGCCGAGGCGCGAAAATGCAGGCCCAGTTCGCTGGTTATGGTGAAGCGGCCCGATGCTTTTTTCTTATTGCTCACGTTCTATATCGCGGTGGCGCACCAGCAATTGGAAATCGCCGTTGCTCAAGAGCTGACCGATGCTTTCTGCGATGGCAACCGAGCGGTGTCTACCCCCGGTGCAGCCGACCGCGATGGTAAGGTAGGCTCGGCCTTCTCTGGCATAGCGGGGCAGAAGAAACTCGAGCAGGCTGTGAATCCGAGTGACGAATTCCTTGCTGTCGGGCCGGTCGAGCACGTAGTTGGCAACCTCGGCGTCCAGACCGGTGCCGCCGCGCAACTGGTCTACGAAGTAAGGATTGGGCAAGAATCGCACGTCAAAGACTAGATCGGCCTCGAGCACCGGGCCGTACTTGTAGCCGAAGCTCTTCAGCGTGACCGACATCGCCGCGGGATCGGATCGGCCCGAAACCAGATCGCGGATGCGACGCTTGAGGTCGTGTACGCTCATCGCGCTGGTGTCGATTACAAAGCGGGACTTGGCCCTGAGGTCCGACAACAGCCCGCGTTCGGTGTTGATGGCCTCGCCGAGCTCACGGCCTTCGCCGAGTGGGTGCACCCGGCGAGTCTCCGAGTAGCGACGCAGCAGCACTGCATCGGCAGCGTCTACGAATACCACCGACAGATCGTGACCGGCTTGTTCGAGCTCGTGGCGAACCGTGGGCCAGTCGTCGGTGTAGGATAGGTCGCGCAGGTCTAGCCCCAGGGCGACCTTGTTCATGCCCCCTTCGCTGCGCGAGCACAGCTCGACAAAGCCGGGGACCAGGCTGGTAGGGAGATTGTCTATGCAGTAGTAGCCCTCGTCTTCGAGGGCGTTGATGGCTGTCGATCGCCCCGAACCGGACATGCCGGTGACGACGACTATGGTGATATGGGCCTGCTGCTTATCGGCCGGGCCCACGGTCAGCTGGTCTCTTGGTCGCTGATCCGGCGTTGTTCCTCAGCCGCGATTACTTTCAAAACATCCTCTGTTGACTCAGCGTCGAGCAGATTCTGGCGAAAATCAGGGTTCTTGAGCAACACGGCCAAGTGTGCGAGCCAGCGTAGATGCAGCGAGGGGTGGCTGGCCGGAGATACTAGCAAGAACAGCAGGTGAGTTGGCGATCCGTCGACCGAGTCGAACTCGATGCCGTCGCGGCTGCGGCCGAAAGCACATAGCACCTCTTCACCGATATCGAGTTTTCCATGCGGGATCGCTATGCCGTCGGCAATCGCAGTGGTGCTGGTCTCTTCTCGTTGGACCAGAACTTCGACCAGAGTCTCATGGTCGACACCGGGATGAGCATCTGCAACTGGCCCCGCTAGTTGTGCGAGTATTTCCCTCTTCGAAGAGCCTTGCACATCGAGCACGACTCGTCTGGTATCGAGAATCTCTCGAATCTCCATCGCTGTGGTTCGCTCCACTAGTAGCGCGGGCCTATTCGGGCTCGCCCGCAACAGGGTCACGTCCTTTGTGGGCGTGGATGCGTTCCTTGTGCTTGCGCAACTGGGCCTCGACCTTGTCTACCGCGAGATCAATCGCCGAGTAGAGATCGCCAGTACGTTCATGAGCAGAGACATTGAAGCGAGTCGCGTGGACGTTGATCTCAGCCTGATGCTCCCTCTTTACAACCGAGAGAATCACATGGGCCTCGATAGCCGAGGGTAGATACTTACTAACGACCCGCTCGAGCTTCCCGCTGGCGTAATCTCTCAGCGCGTCGCTGGGGTCCACGTGGCGAAAAGTTACCGAAATTTGCACTGCGGAGCTTGCATCCTCTCTGAGTTTTTTCTTCCGGACCTACCAACCTGAGCAGGGCTGCGGCGCCTCTTTCTAGGCGACGTAGCGCTTGCGCTTCGACGACGGCAGAATACCGAGAAGTTCGCGGTATTTCGCCACCGTTCGGCGTGCGATGTCAATATTTTCCTTGGCCAGCGCATTAGATATGTGCTGGTCGCTGAAGGGCTTGCGCGTGTCTTCGGAGCCGATGAGGTCGAGTATGCGCCGTTTAACGCTCTCCGAGGAAACGTCGGTGCCATCGGCACCACGGATGCTGCTGGTGAAGAAATACTTCAGCTCGAAGATCCCTTGGGGGGTATGAGCGTACTTGTTGGCAGTGGCCCGACTTACCGTGGACTCGTGCATGCCGATGTCGTTGGCCACGTCTTTTAGCACCATCGGTTTGAGGTGCTCTACGCCACTGAGGAAAAACTTGCGTTGGTTGCGGACGATACTCTCGGTGACCTTGCGCAGAGTCCGCTGGCGTTGTTCGATCGATCTCATCAACCACACCGCGGAACGCATCTTTTCCTGGATGTAGTTCTTGGCCTCCCCGGTCTTGTCGGGGGCCTTCATCAGCTCCTTGTAGTAGGGGCTGATACGCAGGCTGGGCAGTCCCTCATCATTGAGCACCACCTGAAACTCGTTGCCTACACGGTGGATGTAGACGTCGGGGGTTATGTAGCGCGTGTCGCCGCTATCGAAGTTACGGCCAGGCTTGGGCTCGAGATTCTGGATGATCTTGTGACACTCGGCTACTTCGGCGACGGTAGTACAGAGAAGCTTGGCCAGCCGGTCATAGCGGCGGGTCTCGAGCTCTTTTAGGTGCTCGTCGACGATGCGCACGACGTAATCGTCATTCTCGTAACCGGCCGCAGCCAGCTGACACAACAGGCACTCGCGCAGATCTAGCGAAGAGACCCCGCGGGGCTCAAACTCCTGGATGATCTCTCGGACTTCGTTGACGAACTCGACACTGCTGTTGGCCATGAAGGCTATCTCCTCGACCGGACAGCCGAGGTAGCCGTTGTTGTCGAGGTTGTGGATGATGTAGGCGCCGACACGGCGCTCTTCGTCGCTCATCATTACCAGGGTGAGCTGGTCGAGCATCGCCGAAACCAGATCGCCGCTGGTCTCACCGGTATTTTCGATGAAGTTGGCGCGGTTGTCATCGCGATCGGAGCCGGTGCCGATCGAACCGTGAAAATCGCTGCTGTGGCGTTCGAGAAATTCTTCCCAATCAACGTCTTTGAGATCGTCGGTGGTTTCTTCTTTATCCTTCGCGGCCTGGTCGGTGACCGCCTCGGTCTCGGTGGTTTCTATATCACCAGTGCGGATCTCGGCAAGATTTTCGTCGCAGGCCTCTTTCTCTTCGAGAGTAGGGTTTTGGCACAGCTCGTCGCCGATCATGGTCTCGAGTTCGGCGCGCGAGACCTGTAGGATCTTGATCGCCTGCCTCAGCTGAGGGGTCATCCTCAGGGTGAGGGTTTGTTTGAGGTTGAGTCGTTGTTCGAGTGCCATGGCTAAGAGCTGTGGTTACAGACTGAAACGCTCTCCTAAGTATATCTCACGTGCCCGCTTGCTCGCTGCGATCTTCTCTGGTGGCCCCTCTTCGAGCACCTTACCCCCGCTTACAATGTAGGCACGGTCACAGATCCCTAGTGTCTCACGGACATTGTGGTCTGTAATGAGGATACCAATTCCCCCCTCTCTCAGTTGGGAAATAATCGATTGAATGTCCAATACCGCGATTGGGTCGACCCCGGCGAAGGGCTCGTCGAGCAGCATAAACTTGGGCGAAATCACCAATGCGCGGGCTATTTCCACCCTGCGGCGCTCTCCTCCAGACAGCGCCGAGGCTATGGTAGTGCGTACGTGGGCTATGCCGAGATCGTCGAGAAGCTGCTCTAGGCGCTCGGCACTCTCGGCGGCAGTCAGGCCGAGGGTCTCGAGGATTGCCACGAGATTCTCCTCGACGCTCAGGCGGCGGAACACTGAGGGCTCCTGGGGCAGGTAGGCGATACCTCGGCGCGCTCGCGCGTACATTGGCAGCCCCGACAGATCTTCGTCGCCGAGCACGATGGCCCCCTGATCGGGCTTCTCGAAGCCGGTGATCATATGGAAGGTCGTGGTCTTGCCGGCTCCATTGGGGCCGAGCAGACCGACCACTTCGCCGGCTTCAACTGCCAGTGTCAGTCCGTCGACTACCCGTCTTCGCGAGTAGGTCTTGACCAGGCCCTCGGCACGTAGCGACAGTTCGCTCAATCGAAAACCCCCTTCTTTTCAATCTCTTTGAGTTCGCCGGGGTTGATTACGGCGCGCACCGGGCCGCCGCCGCCCTCAACCGTGGCGCGACGCTTGTCGAGATAAACCACTACGCTCTCGCCACTGAGACTGTTGCTGCCCGAGCCTAATCGAGCCTTGCCGGTAAGAGTGATGATCGCCGTGGCCGGATCGTAACTGCCGGTGTCGCCGTAAGCGGTCTCGTCGCCGTGGACTACGGTGACGTTGCCTTTGGCTTTTACACTCTTCAGCGTCTGCTCGCCTCCGGGTACGAAACCAAAGGTGAGCCGGTCGGCGCTAATCCGGACGCCGCCGTGGCGCACGCTGACATCCCCGGTGTAAGCGAGAACGCCGCGATCGTAATCAAATTTCATTGCGTTGGCTTTGATGTTTAGCTGTGCGGGGAGATCGCCGAGACGGAATTCGCCTACAACCGTCGCAATCTCGCTGATAACATCGGCGGCGCGGTCATTGATCGTGATCTCTTGGGTTGACGCTGGAGCAAGAGTGTTGGCTGCGACGGCGAGCAGCAGTGCAATGCCAACCGTTGCCAGCTTGCGCATGGGTGTGACCTGCGCGTTCACGATGCTCCTCCGTTGCGCGGCTTGGTTTGCGCGTTGCTTAGCGCCTGCGGGGTGGGCCGCAGCGTCATATCTACATGGGAATTGACGATCAGCGACTTACGCCCCAGATCGAAAGTAAGATTCTTACCGGCCAGTAGAATCTCGGGCGAGCGTACCTCGGTGGGGCCCTCGGTGGTTATGATGTCGGTGGCGCGCTCGTAGGTTATCTGTTCGGCGCTGACCTCGAACTTGGTCAGCGTTAGCTGCACACCTCCGCGCAACGACACCGCTTCGATCTCGTTGCCCTCGATCATCAACCAACCGCTGGCTCCGGAGATCGAACCCACCTCTACGCCTTCGTCGTAAAAAGTGACCGTGGGCTGGAGAATCTCTATGGCCCGGTCGTCGCGAAAATAGCTGGCCTCGTGGGCTGATACTTCGAGCAGCTTCTTGCCGTCGCGGGTGACCACACGATGAAAATCGCGGATACGCTGTAGCAGCTCCGGTAGCGCTTGCTCGCTCAGTCTGGATACGTCGAGAACCGACTCGAGTGACATTCTCTTGCCACCGCGCACGAAAACCGCCGCTACGACCAGCACCGCGGCCGCCACGACCAGGATTCGTAACAGTGTCCGCTTCATCGTGGCGTCTAGGCGACCTGTGCCTTGAGCAGGTCGTGGAGGTGGATTATGCCGACCGGTCTGTGGGTATCGGGTTCAAGGATGAACAGAGAGGTTATCGCGTACTTTTCCATGATCGCTAGGGCCACAGCCGCCAGCGCAGAGGCGGAAACGGTCTTGGGGCTAGTCGACATTATCTCAGCTGCCTGTCTTCCTACGAGGTCACGGTGGCTCAGCACGCCACGACGGATGTCTCCGTCGGTGATCGCGCCCACCAAGGCACCGGCATCATCTACCACCGCCACCACCCCGAGGCTGCCGCCGGTGATGGCTTCAATACACCTTTCTACACTGTTGGCGGGGCTTACGCACGGTACTTCGGTGTCAGCGTGCATGAGATCGGCTACACGTACCAGCTGACGGCCCAGAGCCCCACCTGGGTGCAGCAGCGCAAAATCATCGCTGGTAAAGCCACGGCGTTCGAGAACCGCCACCGCCAGCGCATCGCCCAGGGCCAGGGTTACCGTGGTGCTTGCCGTCGGTGCCAGCCCCAGCGGGCAGGCTTCCTCGGCTACCGATACATCCAGGGTAACGTCGGCGTGGGTGGCCAGCGGCGAGTCTAGCCCACCGGTCATCGCGATAATCGGGATTTCCAGTCGCTTGAAGGCCGGCAGCAGGCCGACCAGCTCGCGCGTGGTACCGCTGTTGGAAATGCCCAGACACACGTCACCACGGGCCAGCATGCCGAGGTCTCCGTGGGCAGCCTCAGCGGCATGAACGAAAAAAGACGAGGTTCCGGTCGAGGCGAAAGTAGCCGCGAGTTTACGGCAGATCTGCCCCGACTTGCCCATCCCGGTTATCACCAGCCGCCCGCTACAGCCGAGAATTACCTCTACTGCGTCAGCGAAGCTCTCGCCTACGCGCTGGCTCAGTGCCGTCAGCGCTTGGGCTTCAATAGCCAGCACTCGTTTGGCTGTGGCTATGCTCTGTGCGCGCGCCGAACGCGTTGCCGCGGCCTCGGCTTTACCGGCTTCACTCACTAGCGCTCTCCGCGGCGCGTGCTGCGTGGATGGCTAGCAGTGATGCCAGCAGAGCCTGTAGTTGGTCGATAGGCAGCGAGTTGGGACCATCGCTCAGCGCTTTGTCGGGGTCTTCGTGAACTTCCATAAAGATCCCGTCTACACCCACCGCCACCGCTGCACGTGAGAGCGGTGCGATAAAGCGACGCTCGCCCGAAGATACCCCGGCGCCGCCGCCGGGAAGCTGTACCGAGTGGGTGGCGTCAAAGACTACCGGCGCGTCTAGCCCACGCATGATCTCGATGCCGCGAAAGTCGTTGACGAGGTTGCCGTAACCAAAAGTAGTGCCGCGCTCGGTCAGCAGTATTTTCTCGCCGCCGGCGGCTCGGGCCTTGGCGAGCACGTGCTCCATGTCCCAAGGTGCCAAGAACTGGCCCTTCTTAATGTTGACGGCCCGTCCGCTGGCGGCGGCGGCGGTGATGAGGTTGGTCTGCCGGCACAAAAAGGCTGGTATCTGAAGCACGTCGGCTACCTCGGCTACCGCTGCGACTTCGCCGGGCTCGTGGACGTCGGTGAGGATGGGCAGCCCACTGTGGGCTTTTACCTCAGCCAAGATCGCCAGACCCTCGTCAATGCCGGGTCCGCGAAACGATCTTCCCGAGGTACGATTGGCCTTGTCGAACGACGACTTATAAATGACGGCTACGCCGCTGGCCTCGCTTATCTCTAGCAGCCGTTGGCTGTGGCGCAGCGCGCTGTCGCGCGATTCGACCACACAGGGGCCGGCTATGAGGAACAGTTGGCCGTTGCCTACTTCGACGCTTCGGCGTGAGTCGCCAACACAAAAACGTGTCGCACTCACGTCTTCCCCTCGGACCCCGACACCACGCGAAGTCCCGACAGCGGCGGAGTGTCGCCGCGCTGTTTGCGGTAGCCAACCGCTGCCTTGATGAATCCCTTAAAGATAGGATGGCACTCGAGCGGCCGCGATTTGAACTCGGGGTGAAACTGCGAGGCCAAGAACCAACGGTGGCCGGGGATCTCGACCATCTCGATGAGTTCTCCGTCTGCTGAGCTACCACTTAGAACCATTCCCGCGCTCTCGATTTGACTGCGGTACTTGGTGTTGAACTCGTAGCGATGGCGGTGGCGCTCACTGATGTTTTTCTTGCCGTAAATGCGGTGGGCGAGCGTGCCCTCGCGGATTACGCAGGGGTAGGCGCCAAGGCGCATGTTGCCGCCCTTGTCGGAGAGTCCACGTTGTTCGAGCATCAAATCGATGACCGGGTGCGGGGTCTCGGGGTCGACCTCTACGGAGTTGGCGCCTTCAAGCCCACAGACGTTACGCGCGAACTCGGCAACTGCCATTTGCATACCAAAGCATATCCCCAGGAAGGGAATGTCGTTTTCACGGGCAAACTGTACCGCGGCGATCTTGCCGTTGGTGCCGCGTGGTCCAAAACCCATCGGAACCAAAATGCCATCGGCCGATTTGACCTCGGCCGACAGCCCCGAGGCTTCTATCTGTTCGGAGTCTACGTGGACTATCTCCACCGCGCACTCGCCCGCGATACCGCCGTGATCGAGCGCCTCGTTCAGCGATTTGTACGAATCGGCCAGATCCACGTACTTGCCGACCATGGCAATACGCACTCGCGACTTGGGGCTCTCGGCCGTCGCCGCTACTTTTTCCCAGGCGCCGAGCTTGGGAGCACCGGTCCAGATACTGAGCTTGGCGGTGATGCGGTTGTTTAAGCCTTCTTCTTCGAGTGCCAGTGGCAGCCGGTAGATACAGCTTAGGTCTTTGGCGGTGATCACCGACTTGGAATCAACGTTACAGAACAGTCCGACCTTACGCTTGATGTTCTCGTCGAGGTCGCGCTCACAGCGCAGCAACAGAATGTCGGGTTGAATACCGAGTCCGGTAAGCTCCTTGACGCTGTGCTGGGTGGGCTTGGTCTTGAGCTCGCCGGCCGCGCTTATGTAGGGCACCAGGGTTAGGTGAACGTAGAGTACGTTGCCCTCGCCGCCATCGATGCGCATCTGGCGGATCGCTTCCAAGAACGGCAGACTCTCGATGTCGCCGACGGTACCGCCGACCTCGCCGATGAGCACATCGTAGCCTTGGGCTGCCGCAAAAATACGCTTTTTAATCTCGTCGGTGATGTGCGGGATCACCTGGACGGTTGCCCCTAGATAATCACCACGTCGCTCCTTGGTGATTACCTCGTGGTAGACCGAGCCGGTAGTCACGTTGTTTACCCGCCCCATCGGCGTGGAGACGAAGCGTTCGTAGTGGCCAAGGTCGAGGTCGGCCTCGTAGCCGTCGTCGGTAACGTAGACCTCGCCGTGCTGGAAGGGGCTCATGGTGCCCGGATCTACGTTTATGTAGGGGTCCATCTTGAGCATGGTTATCTTCAGCCCGGCGCTCTCGAGCAGCGCGCCGATCGAGGCCGATGCCAAGCCCTTGCCCAGCGCCGAGACTACGCCGCCGGTGACGAAGATAAACTTAGTTGGTCTTTCGTCGTTGCTGTTTTTTTCTCTCCCCATTCGTCCCTCTACCCCCTACGACCCCAAACCTGCGACCGTCTTGCGTACCGCAGCCAAATCGGCATCGGTGTCCACCTCGAGCGGTGGCCCATCGTCGCTGATGACGACTCCGATACCTATACCGTTCTCTAACGCGCGCAACTGTTCCAATTTCTCGCTGCGCTCGAGCGGCGTAGGCTCGAGCGCAGCAAAAGCCAGCAGAGTCTCACGCCTGTACGCGTAGATGCCGACGTGGTGCAGGCAGCCGCCAAACGCCACGGCGTCGTCGCGGTTCCAAGGTATCGGCGCGCGCGAAAAGTACAGGGCCCGCCGGCGGCGATCGACCACTACTTTGACCACCGAGGGGTTTTCCAACTCCGCGCGCGAGCTGATCGCTACCGCTACGGTTGCCATGCCCAAGCAGTGATCCTCATCGAGGGTGGCTACTAGGCGGTCGATGAGCGTGGGATCGAGTAGCGGCAGATCGCCTTGTACGTTTACCACTATCTCGCAGGGCCGCGCGGCGGCGACCTCGGCTACACGATCGCTGCCGCTGGCGTGGTCGGCGCGGGTCATGACCACCGATCCCAGTGGCGAGATCACATCGTAGATGCGCGAGTCGTCGGTGGCGACGATTACTTTATCCGCCGAAGCGGCCAGGCTGGCTTGGCGCAGCACCCGCTCGATCATGGTGGCGCCACCGATCTCGACCAGTGGCTTACCCGGCAGCCTCGCCGAAGCGTAGCGGGCTGGAATGACGACCAGCGTATGAGGTGCCCCGAGGCCCTGGCAGGCTTGTTCCATAAAAAAACCGCGGACGGCGACTCACGTCACCGGCCACGGGGTTTCCTTATATCGATGCCCGGTGGTGCCTGTCAAAAGCCCTCCTGCAGGCAATCGCAAGCAGCCTGGTTTGGCTGGCAATTTGTTGACGCCACGGCTGCTCGAGCGTCGTAATAGTCACGCTAGCGGCCATGGTGTCGCAGTAAAGGTGCGGAAATACTTATAGTTTGCGTATACGCGGTTTTGGCATCGAATATGCTCTCTGTGCCAACCATGCCCCGTTGGTACGAGACCCTAAAAACGAGCAAGCCTGGCGCCATGTCTCAGGATGACGGCCGGCTCATTGGCGACGTCAACCATGCTGCCGGCAACCTGGTGCACCGCATGTACTATTGGACCGGAATTCTCGAAGAGGAGCCGACCAGTACCGACGCCGCCGAGGCCGTAGAGCAGCTCAAGGACTCGCTCGGTGAGCTTCACCGTTTGGTAAACCGAACCATGGACCTGGTGCGTCCGATCGAGGCGCGTCCCTTGGTGGTCGCCGTCAACGACGTCGTCACTAGCATTGGTCTGCGCCTAGGCTGTCGTCCTCTCGATGCCGCCGGTTCGGCAATCTTGGACGATTTGTCTCACTTCGAGGTCTCTATCGATCCCAACCAGCTCGACCGTGCCATCGGCATGCTCGGCGAAGCCTTCACCCAACCCAAAGTCCTTTCTACACTTGATCTTCACATCCAACGTCCTCTACAAGATACTCCCGCTGCACCCACCGTGCTTGTGCTAGAGTGTACAGTGGAGAGCGACCCGGGGCGGATCGACGAGCGTGTCGATTCGGTTACCGCCGCGGTAAGCCTCGCGCTGGCGACTAGGCTTCTTGCCGTTGTCGACTGGCGGGCGATGATAGATGTGGATGAGGAGGGTAAACGTCGGCTGACCATTCTTGTACCGATTGTTGCGCGTGAGACCGCGAGCCAAGCACAGTGTTAGGCACGTCTGTTCACGCCCAACTCCTTGATAATCGTTAGCCAGTTTGCTTGACAGTATAATACCCGAGTGGGTACGATGCTTAGAACCGCTCGGGAAGTCCTGGCCCATTTCTAATGCTGGGCGGAAGGTGTTGCGGTGGCCTCTTGTTGGGCTGCTTCTGAAGGAGGAGAAAGAGGTTATGGATTATCTCGCTTTTGCAAAGCGTGCCGGCGCGTTTTTTCTATCGGCTTCGCTAATTCTAATTACGGTTCCACCGGTCGGAGCTTCAGGCTCGGTTGTTGGTACCATTCAGGTGAGTGGCCCGGCGTGGGTGGCTTCACCACAGAGTGATTGGTCGAGACTCTCGTCAACCCGTCCACTGGTCTCGGGTGATCGACTAAAGACAGGCTCGGATGGCTATCTGCTTGCCGACCTTGGTGACGCAGGCGTGGTTGGTCTGTACGGCGATGCCGAGGTTAGCACCAACGATAGCAACACCGGCCCGGTCGTCGATGTACTCAAAGGCAAGGTTGCATTCCACCTGTCGGCCGACTCGGAGATGCAGCTGCAGGCAAGTGGCGCCGGTATCGCTCCTCGATCGGGAGCGGCCGATGGTTACGTTGAGTACGGCAGCGACGGCGTTCCCGTGGTGGTGGTCGAAGAAGGCGCGCTCAACGTGCAGATCGCCGGTATTGGCCATACCGTGCAGCGCGGCGAGCGTGTTTCGCTGACAGCCACCGAGGCTCAGATCGAGCCTGAGCCTGTACAGTTGGCCGGCGCTGACGAAAACGACGAAAACGACAGGCGCGCAGCAGCCGCCGTAGCCGTTGGTGGGGGAGCAACCTACGCCGGACTTACGGCTGCCGGTTGGACCGCGGTTGCCTTGGTAGCCGGTGCGGTTACTGCGGCGGCGGTGGTTAACGACGATACCAACGACAGCCCGTAAGCTAGGTCGAGTATATCAGCGTTCTAACGACGGGGCGGGTGGCGTAGATGCTGCCCGCCCCGTTTTTTTTGCTGGGCGCTGCCTCTGCCCGCGTTGGATCCCATCGGCTAGTGCTGCGTGGTTAACCACTCGTGTAAACAGTGCCAGCAGCGCTACAAAGGTAAAACCTACACCGGTAACCCGCAGTCCAAAGTCAGCCGCCGAGTGCAGGCACACCGAGGTAATGGCTATGCCCAGCCACACGATCACCGAGCGTTGAACGGGAGTAAGCGGGCTGGCCAGAGCGCGAAAGAGCGTGCGGGCGAAGCTGACGAGCAAGGCCACAACGAAGAGCAGCCCCACTATTCCCGCTTCGGCCCAGACCTCGAGGTACTCGCTGTGGGCGTGGTCATAGAAAGACCCGGTGGGCTCGGGCCTATAACCGGGCAGCAGTGCTTCGAAGGTTCCCCAGCCATGGCCGAGCAGCGGACGGTCTTTTATCATGTCGACGGTCCAGACCCAGATCGGCCAGCGTCCGCCTTCGAGGTCGCTGCCAAGGCGTGGCAAGCGGTCGAACACCGGGTCTAGGCCGATGATGGCGGCAAAGGCGATGATCGCCGCCGTGGCCAGCAGCGCTACCGCCATGCCACCGCCGCTTTGTTGACCGTCGTACTTTGGCCGCAGCAAACGATTGGCCAGCGACACCAACGCCAAGGCGGCGATGAAGCTCATAAGCCCCATACGTGAGCGCGTAAACAGCAGCGCCAGCGCCAGCACTACTACTCCGGTATTCACCAGTACACTGCGCGCGCCGGCCTCTGAGCGCCCCGATGCCGTGCCGTCGCTCGCGGAAAAAACTGCGGCGAATGCACAAGTAACCGGCAGCAGCATCTCGATTAGAAAGGCGAAGTGATTGCGCGAGATCAGGGTACCGGTGGCCGAGTTTAGATAGGCCCAACGTTTGTAGATGAGCAGGGTTTCATTGCCGGCCAGCAAATTGAGCAGCCCGTAGCTGGCCTCGCCAACACCGATTAAGGCCAGCGCCCCAAGCAACCAGCGAAACGACGCGGGGCTGGTCGTAACCGCACGTACTATAAGGTAAAACAGGCCCATGTCGGTAAGCAGCATGGCCGACTGTGCCATTGCGATTATCGGCCCGTTGCTAAAGCCCAGCAACAGTTGGGCTAGGAATTGGCAGATTACCAGCGCCGCAAGACCGAAGACCGGCAGCAGCGGGGTTTGGTTAAGCGTTGCCGTCAAACCCGGTTGCTGTGGTGGCCAAAACGTCTCCGAGAGCAACAGCCCTAACGCAGCCGCGGCAACCAAAGCCAGCACGATGTGAAAGGGGATCTGCGCGCGCGCACCGAGCGGCAGCAACGCCACGGTTAGCAGCAGCGGTGGAAACCAAAGCGCTCTGGGGCGGCTACTCATAGGCAGCCCAAGCGTGGCGAAAGTTATCGGTAAAGCCAACCGCCGGGCGGCGATTTACACTTGATGCCTGGGCTGTGCGCGCGGCAGGTGAGAGCGACAAGCTTATAGTGGTAAAATCGGCTGTTAGAATTATGATGCTTTGCTTGACACGCGGCGACACCAGTCGTTAGTGTGCGGCTGCCCGCTCGGGTTTTCTTACCCGTATCTTGGTTTTGGGCTGGGCGGACAAGGTCTTGGCAGGTAACGCTGAGGACCTGAGGGGAGGAGAGTAGGAAGTGAGTGGGCCATCAACTAGAAGCAGAGCTTCGGGCGCTGCGGCGGCGTTGTTGTTGGCCATCATGGTTTGCGCCGTCGGCTGCTCTTCTACCCGCTATCCCTCTGCGCGAGCTCTGGCCGAGGACAATACCGACAACGACGAGTTCAACACTACCTTGGCGATGATGGCCGCCCAGGCCAGCGCCCAGGGCGACTACCGCATCGGACCCGAGGATCTAATCGAGGTCACGCTCTTCGACATCGAAGATAAGCAGGGCGAGCCACGAGTGGCCGAGTCTCGCGTTTCCAATACCGGTTTTGTCACCCTCCCCTACATCGGCAAGACCCACGCCGAGGGTTACACCCCGGTGGAGTTCGAGGATGCTCTGCGCGAAGCCTATCGCCGCTTCATCCACACCCCACAGCTCACCGTCTCGATACGCGAGTATCGCAGCTACCGGGTGTCGGTGCTGGGTTACGTAGAAGATCCTGGTGTAATCGACCTGCGCGGCCGTAAAACCCTGATCGAGGCCTTGGCCATCGGTGGCGGGCTAAACGACGACGCCGGCCGCAGCGTGCGGCTGACTCGCCAAGACGAGAAATGCATTCAGACCATCATGATCGATCTCGAATATATCCGCCGGG